>JBAXZY010000001.1:0-120577 GCA_041670045.1 Bacilli bacterium
AGAAACTTTTTCTTACATTCAAAAGGTTAATCCTCTATACTCTCATAACGTAAACGAGTAGCTAACAGCGTAAATCCAGTTTATTCCTGGGTTTAGGCTGTTTTTTTCATTTAGGGGGTTATTCGATGAAAACCGAAAACAAAATGCTGACTGGCAATGTAAAGAAGTTAGTCTGGTCGATGGGATTGCCGATGGTTGTATCCATGGTCTTACAAGCCTTATACAACATTGTCGATACGGCTTTCGTTATCAACATGGGTGAAGAAGGCATCAACGCTAACCTAGCTCTTACTTATGTTTTCCCAGTCCAGATCTTCATGATTGCCGTAGGAGTAGGAACTGGTATTGGAATCAATGTCTTACTATCAAGAAGCTTAGGGGAAGGCAATAAAGACAAAGTAAACAGAACCGCCGGCAATGGTCTTTTTATCGGTATCTTTATTTACATCGTCTTCTTATTGTTCGGTCTCTTAGGATCAAAAGCCTTCATTTCCATGCAGGCTAACGGCAATGAAGAAGCTATTCAGATGGGTTCCGATTATCTCTTCATTGTCTGCACTTTGTCCTTTGGTCAAGTCGGCTACACCATCTATGAACGTTTTCTTTTGGCTACTGGTAAAACTATGTATTCGACGATCGGTCAGATAGCGGGAGCCTTAACCAATGTGTTATTGGATTATGTCTTCATCTATCCTCTAAAAATGGGTGTTAAAGGTGCTGCTTATGCCACTATACTCGGACAGTGTCTCTCTTTATTCTTGGATGCCTTGTTCCACTATACTTTGAATAAGGAAGTAAGAGGGGGAATCAAAGACCTGCTACCAAAGAAAGATATCATCTTAGGCATCTTCAAATTAGGAATACCGGCTATTATCATGCAAGGATTGTTATCCATCATGATGTTAGGAGTCAACCTGATTTTAGGTGTTTCACCTAACAATCAGGAACTGATGATGGGAAGCTTTGGAATCTACTACAAGATTCAGCAGATACCGCTCTTTGCCGCTTTTGGTATGAGCAATGCCTTGATCTCCTTAGTCTCCGCTAATTACGAAATGAAGGATTCTAAGCGAGTCAAGGAACTAGCCAAATGGGTAATCATCGATACCATGATTGTTGCTTTAGTCTTTACGGTCTTATTTGAAGCCTTAGCCAATCCCATATCTGCTTTGTTCGGTTTAGCCAGTGGAAACTCCTCAACTGAAATAGCCTCAACCGTCATCAGCGCCATTAGGATAGCTAGCATCGGTTTCATCTTCATGGCTGTCTCAGTATCCTGCCAAGGTGTCTTACAGGGCCTAAGATATGTTTATTCACCGGTCATCACTTCCTTGCTGCGATTGGCTATCTTCCTCTTTCCGTTAGTCTATCTCTTCTCCTTGAATGAGAATGTCTCAACAATCTTCTGGTTATCCTTCCCAATAGCTGAAATACTGACTTCCATCATTTCTTACTTCATAACCAGAAAGCAATTAAAAGCTTCGGTTTCAAAAATTGAAGTCAAGGAAAATAACTTACAGGCTTCACTATCATAAGAAGAAGTTGCTTATTAATTAATCTTTCAGTTTTTAAATTAAAAGGCCTCCCTACTGCTAGAGAGGCTTTTTATGTTTTAGACTACTGTGGTCTGCTGAATGACAATATCAGCACCTGTCGAGGTAACATTTTCGAAGTTGATTCTGATATTCAATTCCAAACCGGAATTCAGCTTATCCTTGTTTTCGAAACTAGCCTGATATTCACTCATCGTGAAGCTATCTCCGGATTCAAAGAAATCGTCTGAAGTATAGCAGACTCGGTTAGTTAAGTAAGTGCCACCGGTTTTCTTAGCAGATACCAAAGTCAGCTGTGGATAGAGCTCCTTTGTTTGGTTTCTTGTATAAGTGGGAGTGTTGCCAGCCCCAATCGAAGCCGAAGACAGCATGGAAGTATCACCATCATTGAGGGCATCTAAATCAAGATACTCCTGTTCGGTGGTTTCAGTCCCTGCCTTAGTAACTAGTCGAGCATCGTAATGGTAGATTTTAATTCCATAGGTATCTGGAAGCTTACCGGTTGAGGCATAGGCATAAGTGGAATCCAGTTTATTCAGTCCATCGGGAGTATATAATTCAATCATCAAGCCTTCATCAAACATCGTATTGTTGTATTTAGGGGTGACTATTAAGGAAGAGCCGGTAGAACTAGGATCAAGATGGACTTTAGCATTCTTAACGACACTGTAATCGTAAATGATGGGTGTCTCCCATTTTAAAGCGGCTTTATCCCAGGAATTATGATCTCCGACATTGGCCGACTGCATTTCAAGTAGTCCAACCGGTGCCGATGTGGCCGAATAATTATAGTAATCATCCAATCCCAGCAAATGACCGGTTTCATGAACATAGGTATGGGAATCAATTGTGGTGGAGCTTTGCTCTTCCATGAAATCATAGCTGGCCCAGCTGAAATGATTAAGGGCAGGTTTGGCTTTCGTTCCGACATTACCAGTGTAGGTAGTGACAGCCCAGTAAATACTAGACAAGGAAGTGTTAACGGAATAATCCGGAGCAGAATAAACAAACCAGACCGAATCTAAGGTTCCGTTATGATCACTGTCAAAGACTGTCTTATCGCCGGTATAGGAATCAAGACCGCCATTTAGGATTTCTAACCAGATGGCAGCAGTCTTCAGTTCAGCGGCTTTATAGGAAGTCTTATAGACATCTGCAATCGTAAAAGAAAGGTTAAGATTACCATTGGATGATTTCTTAAAGTAACTAGAGACGGATTCCCAGTATTTAGTGTCATCCTTACCAGTAGAATTGAAGCAAGTATCTAATTTAGTCTTGATGTCACTGCTAAAAGCATAATCATTCATTTCAATCGGTACGACTAGAACCTTTTGATTGCCAGTGGAAGGAAGAGTATCGGATTTCAAAGCTTTGTTCAGTTCCTGATACGAAAGCAGCGAAGAAGGTGAAAGAGAATCATCTTCTTTAAGCCCCGTAAACCCATTCTTAGAAATGACAACGGCTAATTCCTTACTGACAGTTGAAAAGGTTTCTTCACTCTTTATTGTCAAGACAGTTCTTCCAGCAGCTAAACCAATCACTCGGCCATTCTCGTATTTGGCTATTGTTTCATCCTCAATCGTATAAGACAGATTGGTATTGGCAGCATCACTAGGCAAAGCTTTGGCGCCTAAGTCAACAAATCCTCCTAAGCAAACTCGGACGGAAGTCACAGCCGTCTCAATGCTTTCAACTCGGATTCTTTTTGTGGTAGCTACTTTCATTGTCGTCTTAATCGAAGGATCATAAAGAGAAGAAACGGTAATAGTTGAATAGCCATCGACGTTATTGGCAGTGACTAAACCCGTCTTTGATACGGTCGCAGCTTCCTCATTCGAGGACTTGTAAGACAAATCAGTCTCACTGGAATCGACTGGCAAAAAAGAAGCCTTTATTTGATATTCTTCTCCACCTAAGAGATTCTGAATCTTGGACTCCAGCGTAATGGCTGTAGGTAAGACATCTTGGGAAGAAGAAGTCACAGATGAGACAGCCGATTCGTTTCCACAGGAAACGACTCCCAAAGATAAGAGGCTGACTAATGAAAGAAATAATACAGATGCTTTTTTCATGGCCATTAAGCTACGCTGACTACACCGGCATCGGTCTGGGAAACAGTCAGATCACCATCCGAGCATTTGATGACAGTTCCATCCGGAATTGATTTGCTTTTGAAGGTGGAAGTCTTCATAGTAGCCATCTTTCCCGCATAATTAATTGTCTTAATTCCTGAGTCTTTCAATGCATAGGTTCCGAAAGTCATCTTAGCAGTGGCACCTAAAGTCATAGTAGTCAAAGAAGTGCATTCCTGGAAAGAATAGTTATCAATGGTAACAATCTTAGTAGGCAAGGAAATCGAAGGCAAAGCTGAGTCTTTGGCAAAGCTGCTGGCTGGAATCTTAGTCAGACCAGTGGCATTGAAAGTCACGGAAGTCAACTGAGTGCATTCCATGAAAGCATAGGATGAGGTCCATGTGGAAAGAGTAGAAGGAATGATTACTGATTTGATGCTGCTCTTGTTGAAAGCGTAAGTGACAGCAATCTTGGTAACCTTGTTCAAATCAAGTGTCTGAAGATTCTTGGCCTTATAGAAAGCGGAATAGCCACTGTAGCCAATGGTCTTCACCGTATCCGGTACTGTAAAGGAAGTATCGGTCTTACCAGCCGGATAAGTATAAAGAGTAGTCGGATTAGTGTCTTTATCATAAAGAACGCCATCCATGACACCCATGTTAGTAATTGTCAAAGGAAGAATATAATTGGTCATGGAAGAACAGCCTTTGAAAGGATCACTTCCTAAAGAAGCAACCGTAGTAGGCCACACCACACTTGTCAAAAGCTCATCGTTGGAGAAGATATAGTTACCAATCGTAACCGGATTGATGCCAGCTTCAAAAGTAACGGCATTTAATTTATAGTTGTTCTGGAAAGAATACATATCAACTGTCGTGACGGTATTAGGAATAGTGACAGTCTCTAAATTATCCAAGGAAGAAAAAGCATTGTTGCCAATGGAGGTGCAGGTAGTGGGGAAGAAATCAGCCGTGATGCTAGTGAATCCACAGCCGGAGAATGCCAAATTCATGATAGAAACAACACTATCCATGCCAGTGACCTTAGTCAGCTTATCGCAATTATCATAGAATCCGGTATAAACCGTATCCAAGGTATTGGGATAATGAGCCTCAGTCAGTGACTTGCAATTATAAAAGACGTTCTTTCCAAGAGTGGTGACTGTATCAGGAAGATTACCGGTTGTTAACAATGTGCAGCCATCAAAAACCGAGTCGCCAACAGAGACTAAGTTAGTGGTGAAAGGAACTCCCGTCAATACCTCACAGTCATAGAAAGCCCCATAACCGATGTTAGTAACACCTTCACATCCCGTGACCGTGGCAAGTTTGCTATTGCCTCTGAAGACATTGCAGCTAGTAGTACCGGGATTTCCGATAGTAGTGACACTCTCCGGAATATCAATGCTAGTCAAACTGGTGCAGCCATAGAAGGCCCCATTGTCAATTGCCTGTAGCCCTTCATTCAAAGTAACAGTCGTCAGACCAGTGCAGTCATAGAAGGCATTCTTACCAATCTCAGCTACGGTAGTAGGTAAAGCAAAAGAAGTAAGGCCAGAGCAATAGTAGAACATATTTTCTGGAATCTTACGTAAGTTGCTAGGTAAGTCAACCTTTGTAAGAGCCTTGCATTTAAAGAATACATAAGAACCGAATTCATAAGTGGAAGAAGGAATGTTGATTTCCTCTAATTCAGGCATATTGTAGAAACTGTACTTACCGATTTTGGAGATGCCATCGGGAAGAACGATTTTCTTGACTCCTTCAACCTCATCAAAGGCACCAGTGCTGGTTCCAGAATCGATTGAAGTGACGGGAAGACCGGCATACATAGAAGGAACAACTACCGTCTCAGCCCCCGTGCCTGTGTATCTGACTAAAGAGCACTGCTGATTGGCAGTGGTGAAGACAAATCCGGAGCCATCATCTTCCTGATAGACGGCCTTAATGGTCAAGTCTCTGGTGACATTGGAGAATTCACGGTTCCAGCCGGTAAAGGTATAGACGGTCTTATAGTCAGCGGTTCTGATAGGAGAAGGACCAACATAGGTAGCGGCTTCTCCATACTTAACCAAATCTTCATAAAGAAAAGTGTTGTCGTAATTGACGAAGGAAACTTTATAGTAAAGTCCTTCCTTAGGATTGACCCTGATTTCAGCACTGTCTGTGACATCACCATCGGAAGTGGCAATCTTGGCCGTGACAGTGGCAGTACCAGCTCCTTCGGCCGTTATCTGTCCATTAGAAGTGACAGAGACCACATCGTCATCACTGCTAGAATAAGTCACCTCGCCTTTGTTCAGGTTGGTGATCTTAGTTGAAACATAATTGGTTTCGCCTTCATCCATGGTAGTAGGGGCAATCAAAATCAAAGTCAAACCCTTGTTATATTCTTCAGCCAAAATCGAGGAACTGCTAGTTTCTGAGCTATCAGATCCACTGGTGCAAGAGGTGATTGACATGACTGAGAAAGCGACTAGACCGGTAACTGCTAAAAGCGTTAATTTGCGTTTCATTGTGTGTTATTCCTTTCTCATTAAGCCGTATAACTGTAGTTGTAGGTAATATCAGTGACAATTAAGAAAGGAGTGTTGTCTCCTGCCCAAGAGTTCTTAGTTGAATTATCTACTGCAATCTGCTTGAACTGCTCTTCCGTTCCTTCATAGTTGATTTTCTTTAAAGGAGTGTTTCCAAAAGCCCGTTTGTTGATGATTGTCAATGAGACCGGAAGCGTAATGGTATCCAGTTTGCTGTTAGCAAAGGCATAATTGCCTATCTGCTGATAGCCTTGCGGAATCACCATGGAAGTAATAGCGGTATCGGCAAAATCGCCAAAAGCCAATTCAACTGTTTTATCTGATTCATCGACTCCTAAAGTAGTCGGCAAGCCATTGACAACAGTCGCCAGTTTCTTGCAGCCTCTGAAACAGCAGCCGCCAAGAGAGTTTAATTTGCTAGGAAGAGTGACTGAAGTCAATTCCGTGTTGTTATAGAAAGAATCAAAATCAATATCAGTGACGGTATCCGGAATAACGAGAGTCTCAATCTTATTTCCGGCAAAGCAGTTAAAGGGAATAGTAGTAAGCTGGGAAGGGATATTTAAAGAAGTAAGAGCAGCATCATAGAAAGCATATGAACCTAGAGTAGTTAAAGACTCAGGTAAAGTGACACTAGTCAGAGCATAGCAATTCATGAAGACCTGAGTGCCAACAGCGGTAGTGCCTTCAGGAATAGCAAAAGCCTTTAAAGCCGTGGAGTAGGCAAAAGCAGACAAAGCGAAAGTGACTCCTTTGTTTCCTTATTCAAAAACGACATTCTCTAAAACCTTGTTGACATAGCAGGCGCAGTTATCAAAAGTAGTGACCGTGCTGGGGAAAGTAATTGTCTTCACCTGGCAAAGAGAGAAAGCAAAAGGAGCAATCTCAACCGTGCCATCTAAGACCTTGTAACTGTCTCCGACATAACCAGGTACCACACCTATCAAAACCTTAGAATTACTAGAGTTGACATAGAAAGCCATCTTGTTGTCAGCTTCAATTAAGTCAGATTCACCAGTGACTTCAATTGACGTAAGCGACTGACAGCCGGTGAAGAATTCTTTGCCAATACTGGTGATAGAAGAAGGTAAGGAGAGAGAGGTAATGCCAGAGAAAGCAAAAGAACTGGCACCAAGAGAAGTTAAGCCATCTTTAAAAGCCAAAGCCGAGGTCAAAGATTTGCAACTATAGAAAGCCTGCTCACCAATATAGGTGATGTTGTCCGACAATCCGGTGACTCCGGTTAAGGCAACACAGCCCGCAAAGGCATAAGCACTGATTTTAGTAGCCGTTGTAGCCACAGTTAAATTCTTAAGACTGGTGCAGGAATAGAAAGCGTAGCCGTTGATTGCAGTATAGGTTCCGGTGATGGAGACAGTTTCCAAAGCAGTGCAGGCATAGAAAGCCGCATAGCCAAAGGCTGAAATGTTAGTAGCTCCTTCAATATCCGTCAAAGCAGTGCAGTTTTCAAAAGCACCTGATCCAATGAGGGTATAGTTGGCATTAAAGACGACCTTGGTAAGAGAGGTCTGATTAGCAAAAGCTGAGCTTCCTACTCCCGTCACCAAACGGTAGTTATAGTACTTAGGAAGAGTGACTTCAGTGGCCGCATAGTTGACAGCACCGATAGCATAAGTGTTGTCTTCCTGAATAACGAAAGTGAAATCATCACCGATTTCAGTAGCAACATACTGAGCCACATAAGTGGTATCTTCGGTAACTCCTTCTCCGTAGTTATTGTTCCATCCTGAGAAAGCATAATTATAGAATTGATCCGAAATCTTTTCCGGTTCATCACCATTATAGATAGCCGGCTGATCAGCTTTGACTGTACCTCTTTGCAGAACTTTGCCGTCATAGTTTTCGAAAACAACTTCAAAAGAAGAAACATCATTGTCAGTCACTAGTATAGTAACTGATTCTTTGACTTCAGTGTCATCGACACTAGTGGCCGTAATCATGGCAGTGCCGTTTTCAAGAGCGGTGACAACACCGCTTGAATCAACACTGGCAATAGTAGGGGCATCGCTAGTCCAGGTAACACCCCCTTCGACATTGTTGCCGACAATCTTAAGATTGACGGTCTCACTGATATCCAGCGTCTTTGCTCCGGTGATGACAAATGAGACGGGTTTCTTTTCATCGACAGAAGTCGAAGAAGTTCCATTACTGCAGCCAGTCAAGGAACAAGTAAGACCAAACAGACACAGAAGAGAAAGACCTAATAAGGTAGTTTTATTTTTCATTTTCGTTATGCCCCTTAAGCGGCATAGCCATCAATAAAGTCACTGACAAGAGTAGAAGAAGCCGTATTGAATTCGCTTAGCGCTGACTTAACCATATAAGTTGAGAAACTGTAAGTGAAGATGAAGAAAACACTGGCTCCGGTAAGAGCATTGTTTTCATCAACGGTGATAGAACCGATGCCGACTCCATAGCCGGTATACCAATGATCGTAATTAGTGGAGCAATCCCTGAAATCCGCAGCTAAAGTCGTATCATAAGAAAGATAGACTTTGCCATAGGTCTGGTTATAGGTGGCAAGAAGCATATCATGGCCGGCTACCTTGTTAATGACATCGGACTGACTGAAGTATTTGCCGTATTCCTGCAAAGTCTGACTGCTAGTCTCAATAGTCGAAGAGGCGGTGACAGTCTCGTTGTCACCTGATCCGGTAACGGTGAATTTACGGATATCGCCGTTCTTGACAAAGACACCGTTCCTGACTAAGGCTTTATCGCCCGCCAAGGAATTGGCGGTGTTGTAGTCATTCATATTATCCGTGGAATATTCATAATAGTAATAATTAGGAGTGTAGATGATCTTCCCGGCATCTTTAGTGACGCTTTTATAGGTATATGTTCCTAAAGCCACGGAATAAGTATTGGTTTGAATAGCAGTGAAAACATCACCTAGATGAGTGGAAGCATCATCACTGGCCGGAGAGGCGCCTTTATTGTCAGTGACATAAATCGTGATCTCCGCTAATTCTGCACTTCCGACATCGGAAATCACATATTTGAAGTTTCCTAATCCGGAGATCATAGCCATATCAACGGTCATAGCAGTCTTGTCTTCATTCAAGTAGGCCGAAACAGTTGAAACATATCCCGAACTTGAGGAAGAGAATCCGGCATAAGAAAGAAGGCCGGTGACAAGAGCGGTCTCAACATACTTGAAGACATTGTTGCTGTCAGCATAGATAGGAGCCGTCGATGCATTGAAGATCTTGAATTTCTGATTGTCAGTCAAAAGACTGCGATAATCACTGTACTTATGAGAAACAAAGCCTTCAGCCTGAACAGCTTTCTCTTCGTCCAAGGTATAATAGAAGACACCTAGTATGATCGTTGATAGTATTAGTCTGATCAGCGTAACCATAAGCTTCACCCGTCTTTAGGTCTTCAAAGTAGCAGGCTTTAGAAGTAAAAGTATGAACAGTGCTGAATTCCTGAGAACCGGAAGTGGTGGTGGCATTGCCAGTGAAAGTAATCTTATAGGCACTGGCTTTAGCATAAGCAGTCAGGAAATCGACTAAATCATTGTTTTCGGCAACCGGGTTAACCGTAACATCAAAAGTAAGACTCTTGGCACCAGGATAGGAAACAACAACACTCAGGGTTCCGGCTGTTGCCAGATAAGACCCATTGGCGGGATTAGTAGTATAGGAGGTGATGCTGACACCACTATCGTTGACCCCATCAATTGTTTCATAAAGTTTGACATCTAAGCCAGTAAGGTCTAGGACATCGCCTTGAGAATAACTGGTTTTAGTCGGATTAGTTACTATTTCAAGAGAGTATTCACCCTCTTCTTTGTCTTTATCTTTGACAACTAATTCCACACTAGCCTTAACTGAATAATCTTCCTTTAAAGCCGCCTCAATCTTAACTGTACCGGCATTCAAAGCCGTTACGACTCCGGTTGATTCATCAACTGTGGCCACAAGATTGTTGAGACTGTTCCAGTAGACGGCAGTTGAATCATACCCGGCAACATTAGCAGTAAGCTTAATGCTGTCTCCGATTGTCAGCAAGGTATTACCGGCATTAACCGAGAAAGCCTTTGCAACGGTAGGTGAAGAACTGATAGACGAGATTGTATTAGCATCACACCCCGAAGCAGCTAAAGAAAAAACGGCTAGCAATAATGGAATTACTTTTTTAGTCATAATTTGCCCCTTTATATGAAAAAGGGGATAAATAATTATTTTTTGAAAGGAAAGAAGGAAAGCAAAATATTTTTTCACTTTAGTGCAATAAATTAAGATATGTTTTCAATATTGAGGAATGCTTTTTCTTTAATATTTGCAAAAAAAATTTAATTTCGCTTGCTTTTCGTTATTGTTTTCAATATTTGTCAACTCTTAAAAACGTTTCTATGAAACCCATTACTTTCCCTATATGAATATTTTACCCGTTTTATTAATATGCTATTTATTAGACAATAGTCAAATAACTTATAATCGGAATTAGTAGAGAAATTAAGCTTTAACATAAAATTGAAATAGCATTAAACTGTGTCTTTGTCCATTCTCATTCCTTTTTTGCTATCATAGTAGAAAAGAGGTTTGCTTATGGAAATACATGCCATGTTTGCTAACAGTGTCAATGTTCTGACCTTGGAAAAGAATCAAAAATTCTATGCCATGACCTTAGCCTGGGCTACTCAGATTGACTTTGACCGCTTCATCATGTGTGTCGGTGGCCAAGCCGATACCGGAAGGCAGTTGCAAGTCGGAGATAAGATCGGTTTATCAGTTCTTTCACCTGAGGAAGAAAAGGAAGCTTTCAAGATTGGAGCCACTCATTCTACTCAGACAAATAAAAAAGAAATGGCTGACTTTGAACTACTTAATGGTGTCTATGTCGTTAAAGGTGCTAAAAACCAGTTGGTCGGTGAAGTTATTAAAATTGATCATTATCCGGAAGCTATTGAAGACAGTATCGTTCAAGTGAAAGTGCTTGATGCCAAAATCAATAAAGAGAAGGATTTCCTTATATATAAGAGTAATAACTAATACAACTGTTGTTATTTATCCTATAGATAGTCTTTTCTTTAAAAACTGAAAAATAATTCTTAATTATCAGGATTTCCTTATTTTCCTTATATTATCCTGATTATTAGGAATTTTTTTATATGTATTTAGAAAATTTAGCACTCACTACTTGAATTTGCTAAACTAATATTTATAATATGAATAGCACTTTGAGAAATTAAGTGCTAATTGTGAGGGATAGCATGAACCTGAAGAGAAAAGAACAGATACTCAAATGTATCGTTGAAGAGTTCATCAAAACAGCTGAGCCAGTAGGTTCAGAGAATCTTTTGAAGAACTATAATCTCAACTGCTCTTCAGCCACCATCCGTAACGGTATGGCACAGCTTGAAACCGAGGGAATGCTTGAAAAGACACATGTCTCTTCAGGAAGAGTTCCTTCCGCCAAAGGCTATCAATACTATATTGATCACATTGGCGAGAAGAATCTGACTGATTCCGTGGATATGACCTTCCAAAGAGAATTCCAAAGAATCATGCAGTCAAAGACACAGTCAGTCGAAGAAGTATTAGCCAAATCCTGCGAAATGCTCTCTGATATGACAAAGATGGCGACTGTGGTCTTAGGTCCAAAAGCCGATGAAGAACATCTAGTGTCTATCCAACTGCTGAAACTATCCGATACTTCCGCTATGGGTATCTTCATCACTGACTCAGGATACGTTGAAAAGAAAACCTTCGTTGTTCCTAAAGATTCCAATATTACCTTCGAGCAGATGATAAATGCTGTCAGCTTACTTAATGACCGTCTTAAAGGAAGCAAGATCTCTGAGTTGCAGATTAAGACGAAGAGTCTAGCTCCGATAGTCGTTAAGTTATATGGTAAGGAAGGATCAGTCGTCATTGAAGCCTTCTTAGAGACGATGCTGAACTTTGCCCAGAAGAGGTTCTCCGTCTACGGACAAAAGAATCTTCTCAATCTACCCGAATACAAAGAAAACAAAGAAGCCTTCCTCAATGCTGTCGATGCTCTTGAGAATCCGGACTTGATTGAACATGACTTTGCTTCTCGAGATGACTTAGGTTCCGTAAAGGTTGGGTTCACCAACGATAAACTCGGTGACCTAGCAGTTGTCTCCAAAGCCATCAGCGGCAAAGACCAGATTGCGATAATCGGTCCTAAGAGAATGGATTATAAAAAGATTCTCTCAGCTCTGGAATATGTCGTCTATATGATTGACAGATACATAAATTCATCTTCCACCAACAATACCGCCTTAGTTCCAGTCAGCACTGCTACTGAAATCAAGACTGATAAGAAAAAGACTATAACGGCTAAAAAGAAAGTCAGAAAAGGAGGCCTTAAATGAGTCAGGACAAAAACGAAAACGAAAAGAAACCGGTAACTGAGCCCGTCAAAGAAGAAAACAAAACACCTACATCACCTGCCAAGCCGGTCGAAGAAGAAAAGAAAGAATCACCTGAAGTAGCTGCTCTTAAGGCATCTCTTGATGAAATGACCAAAAAAGCGCAGACTGCTGAAGCTAAATTCGAAGAAGCCGATAAGAATACTGAGATGTGGAAGAACAAATACTATTCCGTCTATGCTGACATGGCAAACACCCGCAAACAGATTGCTAAAGAAAACGATGACTTCAAGAAATACGCTCAGCAGGGTGTGATTGAAGAATTGATTCCCGCCCTTGATGGATTCGACATGGCTCTGAAGAAATCTCCTGATGATGAAGCTATCAAGAAATACTTGGAAGGCTTCAAGATGATCAATGAAAAGATCTTAGGAGTCCTCAAGAGTCTCAACGTCGAAATCATTGAGCCAAAGCCTGGCGATGAATATGATCCTAACCGCATGAATGCTTTCTCTACTATCGACGGTAAGGAAGATAACAAGGTTGCTGATGTCTTCTTACGAGGCTATAAGCTCCACGATCATCTCCTTCGTCCCGCTGGAGTAGTAATCACTAAGAAAGCAGAAGTTAAGGAAGAGAAGAAAGACGATAAGAAGATTGATGTGAAAGATGGTAAGACTCAAGACAAGCCTAAAAGTCAAGAAAACAAATAAAATGGAGGATTGAATTTATGGCAAAAGAAGTAATATTAGGTATTGATTTAGGAACTACGAACTCAGTTGTTTCTTATATGCAGGATGATCAGACCGTCAAGGTTATTCCTTCTCCGGAAGGAACCAACACTTGCCCTTCTGTCGTCTCTTTCAAGAGTGATGGCGAAGTCATTGTCGGTAACGCCGCCAAGCGTATGCTTTTGACTAATCCTGACACTATTCACTCTATTAAGAGAAAGATGGGCACCGGTCAGAAGACACATGTTGCCTGCATCAACAAGGATTTCACTCCGGAAGAGATTTCCGCTAAGATCCTTTCTTATATGAAGGGCTATGCCGAAGCCTATTTAGGTCATCCGGTTTCCAAGGCTGTCATCACCTGCCCGGCTTATTTCAATGATGATCAGAGAACTGCTACTAAAAACGCTGGCACGATTGCCGGATTGGATGTCGTCCGTGTCATCTCTGAACCTACAGCCGCTGCCTTAGCCTATGGTATGGATAGCAAGAAGTCCGGAAAGATCCTCGTCTTCGATTTAGGCGGTGGAACTTTGGATGTCTCTATTCTTGATATCGGCGATGGTACTTTCGAAGTCTTAGCTACTTCCGGTGATACAAGCCTCGGTGGTGATGATTGGGATAAGCACATCATGGATTGGCTGATTGGTGAAATCAGAAATCAGTGCGGTATCTCTATTTCCTATGATGATCCTAAGGATCGTCCGACTCTTCAGAGACTCAGAGATGAATCTGAAAAAGCTAAGATCAACCTTTCTTCTCAGGTTCAGACTGATATCTCCTTACCTTACATTGGATTCAAGGATGGCGCTCCGGTCAACTTCGCTACCACTTTAACAAGAGCTAAGTTCCAGGATCTGACTGCTGATTTACTTGATCGCTGCCGCACTCCTTTTGAAAAGGCTTTGGCTGATTCCAAGCTTTCAGTCACTGACTTAAGCGATATCATCTTAGTCGGCGGTTCTACCCGTATGCCGGCTGTTGTCGATTTAGTAACCCGTTTAAATAACGGCAAGAAGCCTAATCAGTCAGTCAACCCTGATGAAGCTGTCTCTGTCGGTGCTGCTATTCAAGGTGGCGTCATCCGTGGCGATGTCAAGGATGTTGTCTTGCTCGATGTCACTCCTTTAACATTAGGCATTGAAACCTTAGGCGGTGTCATGACTCCACTCATTCCTCGTAATACTACTATTCCTACTACTAGACAGCAGATTTTCTCCACTGCCGAAGATAATCAGCCTGGCGTTGAGATTCAGGTCTACCAGGGTGAACGTCCGATGGCTCAGGATAATAAGTTCTTAGGAAGATTCAAACTTGAAGGCATCCGTCCTGCCCGTCGCGGTGAACCGAGAATTCAGGTAACCTTCTCTATCGATGTCAACGGTATTGTCTCTGTTTCCGCTAAGGATATGGATACTAACCTTGAACAGCACATCACCATTTCTAACTCTACCGGTCTCTCCAAGGATGAAATCGATCGTATGGTCAAGGAAGCTGATGCCAATAAGGATGCTGATGCTAAACGTAAGGATGAAGCTGATACCAGAAACGAAGCTCAGCAACTCATTGATTCCATCGACAGACAGTGCAATGATGTTTCTCATCCGATTGATCAGAAGACCAAGGATTCCGCTATGGCTATCAGAAACGAAATCAAGGCTGATTTGGATAAGAACGATTTAGTTGCCGTCAAGAGCAAGATTGCTCAGCTCCAGCAGGCTGCTAGCCAAGTCTATCAGGCTTCAGCTCAGTCCAATGCCAATGCTTCTAGCGCTAATGCCGGAAGCAATGCCACTCCCAATGCTGAAGAAAAGCATTCTGAGACTGACAGCAAAGATCCGCATGTCGTTGATGCTACCTTCACTGAAAAGAAAGATAAGTAGACAAGTAGGAACTAGCCCAGTGTAACTTACGCTGGGCTAGTTGTTTATTTGCCTCTAGAGAGGTTAATTATGGCAGATAATAATCGCGACTATTACGAAGTCCTCGGTGTCAGTAAAACTGCCACTCAGGATGAAATTAAATCCGCATACCGAAAACTAGCCAAGAAATATCATCCTGACCTCAACCATTCACCCGATGCCCCAGAGAAATTCAAGGAAGTAACTGAAGCCTATGAAATTTTAAATGATCCCCAGAAGCGTCAGCAGTATGATCAGTTCGGTAAAGCAGCTTTTGAAAACAATGGAGCCAATGGCTTCAATGGTTTCAACAGCGGCAACATGAACGCTGATGACTTTGGCGATATCAATGATATCTTTGCTCAGTTCTTTGGCGGCGGACAAGGTGGACAGAGGCAGTCCAGAAGAAGAGATAACGTCCCTCGCAAAGGCCAAGACAAGATGGTCCGGGTCAAACTTAGTTTTGATCAGGCTGTCAATGGCACGAAGGTGGATATTCCACTTGACTATGTCACTACTTGTCCGGATTGTCATGGTACTGGAGCCAGAACTCCTAATGATATTCAGACTTGCCCGACTTGCCATGGTTTAGGTCGAGTCAGAACCAGACAGAATACCCTCTTTGGAATGATGGAATCAGAAGAAGTCTGCCCGGATTGCGGCGGTACCGGTAAAAAGGTTACTGCTAAATGCCCGCACTGCCATGGTGCCGGAAGAGTCCGAATGACTGAAACCATTTCCGTCAATATCCCCGGTGGCGTAGATACGGGAGACAATATCCGTATCGCCAACAAAGGTGATGCCGGAGCTAATGGCGGTCCTAGTGGCGATTTAATCATCAGCATTGAAGTTGCACCAAGCCAGACATTTACTCGTAAAGGCGGAGATGTCTATATCAATGTTCCGATTGCTGTCAGTGATGCTCTCTTAGGAGCCACCGTAACTGTTCCCACAGTCCACGGCGATTGTGACTTAGTTATCCCTTCCTGCACGGAACCTGATACCGTGATGAAGATGAGACAACAAGGTATCCGTCTTCCTAATGGAAGAATCGGTGACCAGTATGTCACGATCAATGTCAAGTTCCCGAAGAATCTTAACAACAATCAGAAGGACCTCATCAGTAAGTTCTCTGATGAAGAAGATAAGAAGAATGATGGTCCCTTTTCTTGGCTGAAGCATAAGTTCAACGGTAAGAAGTAGAATTTCAAGAAATTAAAGCCTTCTTCAGCATTAATGCCCTGGAAGGCTTTTTTAGTATTTCCTGAATTCTGATTCTAATTTCAGTGGCTTTTCGATTAATGAATCTCAAATGGTGGTTTAGAAAGAAAAATCATTCCAAAGTAATTTCAAATAATTATTATCCCTCAATTCCTTTTTAGCCTTCTATTTACTATAATGGGTGAGAAAATAATAACATGAACGAATTAAATAAATTATCTATACGTATTCCTTTAGAAGGAACCATCAATACTAGGGACATGGGTGGCTATGAAGCTAAGAATGGTCTACATGTCAAATATCAAAGAGTAATCAGAACCGATAACCTTTCTCGCTCAACCACTAATGATCTTGATTTCTTTGAGAAGAAGCTCAATGCCAAATATGACATTGACTTCCGCTCATTAAACGAAGTTAAAGGTCAGGAAGACAAAGCCATCAAAGGCTGTGAGTATATCGCCTGCCCCATTACGGATGACTTGAACTCCGGAAGAGGTCAGCATCCTCATGAGGAATTCATTATTGATAAGCCAAATATTAAAAGCTTGATTGGCTATATCTATACTATCTCCGATGATGGTGATGTCACTAAAGCCATGGAAAACTCCTATCGGGATTTTGTGGGTTTACCTTTTGGGATCAAACACTACCGTATTTTTATGACTACCCTCCTTCACAATAAGGAGGGATCCATCCTTTTCCACTGCGCTGATGGCAAAGACCGCTGTGGAATAGGAGCGGCTTTGTTTCTTTCAGCCTTAGGTGTCTCACAAGAAGACATCATCTACGATTATCTGAAAACCAACGAATACACTGGTGACAAAGCCAAAAAGAGAATCAAATATCTGCGGGATGACTGTCATATCACTAATGAAAAAGTCATCAATTCCGTTTATATGTTGGCTGGTGTCAGACAGAATTGGATAGAAGCCGCCATTGATGAAATCAATACCAAGTTTGATGGCATCAATTCTTATCTTCATAACCAGATGCAATTAACGGATGATGATTTAAGAAGCTTAAGAAAGAATTACCTTGAATAATAAGGTACTTTTGTCAATTTACTCAAAATGCTTTTACTAGTCTTTAACTATATATAAGAAAGTTTTCTTTTTATCATTTCTATTGATTGAATTCTAAAACTAATCTATAAGTTAGATTATTGGTAAAATTAGTCGTATTTTTAAGCTGAATTTTTTTCTATTTCTTCACTATTCTCTTGAAATAAAAGCTAGTAGGAACAGTGGCTGGAGCAGAATTGCCACTAGTCCAGTTTAAGATACCCATCTTGCCACTAGTATAGACTTGATGTCCACCGATTCCTAAATCAAATGATATTGGAGCAGTAGTATTGCCAGCCTCATATTCACTTTCTTCATAGATGCTTAGAGTTGATCCACTGAATGACATTCTAAATGCTGTTCCATAGACTTTCTTAGTAAAGACCCAGCCACCTAAATAATCACATTTAAAGGCTGTAGAATCATCACTGAAGGCATCAGAAAGATAGAAGACCTGAACAAACTGGTTTCCACCATTTGGCACTAACTGAATCAAGTATCCATCCAAGGAATGAGAAGTCCCGTGATGAGAAGCACGGGCTAAAATTCCTAAGCCATTAGGAGAAAAATCAGGAGAAGTAGAATTGACTTCAAAGACTAAATCAAAATCATTGAAAGATGGTTTGCTCATAGCCCAGCCAACATAATCATCGCTGACCTGAACGATTGAGGGATAAGAATAAGTCCAAGAACGGGCATGCTCGGCACATAAATTCCATGCTGAAGGATCAGGATCATTGACGATGGAATTGGCTACCTCAGAAGCATTAGAAGCAATAGCAGCAATGCGAGTAACATAAGAAGTTAAATCAAAGGCGTTAACTTCATCAACTGTAGTCATTTTCTCCATCTCAGTTTTGGCTTCGGCAATGACTGCTTCAGCTAAGCTAGCATTGTCATCAGAATAAGCAGCCTTTTCGTAATAGAAAGTAGACTTAATTCTTTTTTCGATAACCTTAGCAATATTCTTGGCTTCCTCTTCTTTCGTATACGCTGCATCAGTCTTTAAAACCTGAATAGTAGCTTTTAAAGTATCAAGAGCCGTCTCTATTTCCTCATAGCCTTTATCAACGATGCTGGAATTATAAAGAGCAATAGCTTCATCAATGCTGGTTTGTTCAGCTTCACGATAAAGCGTCTTATCAATAGAAGAAATATAAGCAGAAGCAAAGCCTTTCATCTGAGCAACACCATTGATGTTATCCCCCTTAGTTTTCTCTAAAAGATCAAATTTTACATCAACCGTCTTATCACCTTCCCATTGAAGAATACTAGGATGGAAATCACTTCCTTCATATAAAGAGTAGGCTCCATTATTGGTTAAGTCTACATCGGTTCTAGTTGCTGTATCACCTTTTTCAGCATACTCATTGGCATCAAAAATAGAAGCTAAGCCGTTCTCAAAAGAAATTCTAATACTAGTACCCATTAAATTGTTTGGATAGACCCAGCCTCCTATGTAAGTGCAAATAGCAGATCCTTTGGAATTATAGGCATTATTGAGATACCAAATCTGAACAAAGTTATCGCCACTAGCATTATGAACAATGTTAGCTAAATAGCCGTCTAAGCCATCATTGTCACCAGTGGTATTGGGCCTGGATAGCATGATTCCAGCAATTCCTGGATAATCAGAAGAGTCAACAGTGAATGCCAAAGTAGTTCCACTGACATCATATGTTCCACCATCAGCAATTAAGTAGCCAATTGTATTAGCTTTAATACCATTAGAAGTCAAAGACCAAGAAGAAGCATGCTCATTAACTAAAGACCATCTAGAAGCTAAAGGAAATTTAGTCATTTCTTCCATCGTATAAGAAGCATTAGTCTTCAAAGAACTGATTAAAGATAAATAGGAAGTAAAGCTGATGGCCTCAAGTTCTTCAAGAGTAGTGGCATCATTGATTTGCTTCTTTAATGAAACCTGTGCCTCAACAATCTTGTTTTCTTCTTCACTTCGATATTGTTTGATATCATTAAATTCCACTTTTTTCAGCAATTCAGTTTTCTTTTCGGACATAGCTTTTTCAGCTGCGGTTTTTTCTTCTTCAGAATACTGAGCATCAGTCTTTAAAGAAGAAACCAAAACCTTTAAGGAAGAGACAATGCTGTTGATTCTTTCTATAGTGATTTGCTTCTCATTCAAAGCCGATTTGGCTTCATTTATTGCTTCGTTTAAGGTTGCTCTTTCCGCTTCGCGATATAAGGAAAGATCCAAAGAATTAATATAGGAAAGAGCGTCTTCCTTAGCTTGCTCTAATTGGGATAGGCTACTTGAAGTACTGCTATCTAAACTAGAGGAATCAAAAGAAGTTTGCTTATCCACAGAAGAAATGTTTTCAGATGAAATGATTGATGATGTCGTATCTGAATTAGATACAAAGGAAGAAAAAGAGGAAGTACTTGTGGTAGTTCCGCAAGATGTCAGGAAGAGAGTTAACACGGCCAGTGAAATTACTTTTTTCATTTTTTGATTTTCCTTTAATCAATTGTTGGCGCTGCATTTCTGATTACTTCAGCTAATTTCTTATAACTATCATGAGTAGGATGAAGACCATCAATGAAACAGGTCGATATCGGTTGGTTACTGTCATTGCAGAAGAGATACTCACATTCAGCGAAGAACATCCAATCATACTTCTCACAGAGATTCTTATAGAGGATGTTGGTTTGATGGATCTGACTGGCAATAGTAGTTCTAGCCGTGCAATGATTGACTCCTAGAAGAACAACTTGGAAGTCAGGAAGAGCATTTTTCATCTTGACTAAGAGAGTTTCCACATTGTTTGTCGTAGTAGCTGGGGATACTCCACAGCTAAGATCATTGATTCCAATAGCATAAATGCCAAGTCGTGGCTGATAAGTGATGACTTCTTGGTCATAGGTTTCATTCCATTGAGAGGCGATAGAGCCACCAATACCAATATCATTGACATCATCGTAGATGGCTAAGTCTTCTTTGTAAGTGCTTTTCCATAATTCCATGTAGGAATGACCAAAAACCAGAACCTGATTCTTTTCATGCTCAACTGAATTGCTAGTACTTATTGAAGAGATGAAGCAATTAGGAAGCTCTGCCTTAATTCCGAATTCCTTTCCAGTCAGAGGATTATCTTCGTGGATGTAGTATCGAAGAGTGTCTCTCATATAAACATAGATATCACTTCCATCTAGAACGATTTTCAAATTATAGCTCAGTGAATTATTGACACCGGCGTTGATGTATTTCATCTTCAACTTGGTTGCCTGGCCATTTTCATAGCGAGTAAGTCCCATCATCTCTCCTGAACAGTACAGCCAATAATAAGAAAGTCCGGTTTCACTCTCATAGAAAGAAGAAACACTAGGGCGGGTGATTCTAAAAGCAATTCCGTTATTGGCGTTTCCAGGTGTGAAGGTAACGTTAATGGTTCCGTTTTCCACCAAAGAATTCTTTACGATGCCAAAGGATTTACTTTCAGTTGACACAGCATTTCCTTCAAAAGAATCAAAGCCACCTGAGACAACATCCAAGGTATCATCCTTTTTCACATCCAAGGAATAAGAATGTGCTTTGATCTTGGTATAGACCACTCCACTCTTTCCGGCTCTCAGTCCCCATTTGCCTCCTGTCAGAGGTGAAGACTGGATATTGGAAAAATACTTTTCACCATTTAAGTAGAACGTCGAATACTTTCCATCAAAAACTGCTTTTAAAGTATAGGTACCGCTATTGGAGAAATCTGGTATCTGTTTCATTTGCAGTATCGACCATTGGCCATTGTCAGTTTTACCGACATAGGCTAAACCGCTGAGGGAAGTGAAGAAGAAATAGTAGGATATATTCTTGCCTTCCCAATAAGTGCTTTGATCATTATCAGAAAGCCCAAAAACTATTCCACTGTCAGAGGAGGAGGAAGAGCCAAGGTTCATAGTGGCTTCAATGGAGCCACTAGTCAGTTCCTTACTTTCATTGACACATAGAGAATTCGAATACAAAGAAATTAAACCCTTTTCGTTTGAATTAAAATCACCTTTTTTGACTGAGAAGTAATCTGGATTGTTGTCATAACTATTAACATTATCAAGATAAACAATATTCAAGAAAGTAGTTCCTTTAATGGTGGATGAGAATCCATATTGTTCTCCAAGTTCGTTTTCGGAGGGAACATTGAATGAGAAAAAGAATTCATCATCAAGATAGACTTCTAAATATTTATCAATGGAATCAAAGAAAACAGAAATTATGTCATTTTTAGAAAGAGATAAGGATTCCGAATGATAAATCTGAGGATCCTGATTGTTTTCGTATTTAATCAGATTAAATTTTTTTCCAATTCCAGTTCCTAAATAATAATAAGAAGCCTCGTTAGCAAAAAGCACCATACCATTTTCACCAAAGGTAGAAGGCGAATTGATGGAAAATGAAAAAGTACCACAGCTTGCCTTCTCTTTAAAAAGCATTAAGGAAGTATCACTAGAAGAAATATAAGAAGCATCGGTGAATTCAAAGCTTCCTTTTATATTGTCAAATACATCATTTGCTTTTTCAGATGATGAAAAAGAAGAATCAGAAAAAGAAGATGGAATTGAAGAAGCTGAATCAGGGGATGAGTTGGAACTAAAAGAAGTCTTGGCACCGCAAGAAGAGATAATAGAAACTGCGAGAAGACTTAAGAGCAATAGTTTTTTCTTCATTGTTTGTCCTTTCTTATGAATAATGCTGGGCTATTTGTAACCGCTTTCTAATAAATCGTTATCATTTTATATTTGTCATATTGGTAAAACAATCTCATAAAATACTATTTTGTTATCGTTTCTTGCTATAATGAAGTCATGGAAGCAACAGTTTATTTAGACTACATTGGTAATTCTGTTTCGGTTCAAACCAAAGAAATCAAGTCAGACAACCCTTTAAACATTGTTCTTCAAATGGTTGGACACGAAATCACAGGTCCCCGCTATCGACTATCTCGTAACAACTACCAGAGCTATATGCTGACTTATGTCAAAAAAGGCCGCCTTGAAATTCTTCACGATAAAAAAGCTTTCCATCTTCAAAAAGGCAATGCCATCCTCATTGACTGCATGAAGCAGCATGAAGCCTGGACTAGTTCTCTTGATGGCATGGAAATCTATTTCATTCATTTCTATGCACCTTATTTAGCGGACTTCTATCGAAAGATTACTTCAAAAGAGAATTTGCTTTCTGACTTTGATGAAGATAGTTTTATCTCCTTATGCAATACTTTGATAGAACTGACTAAAGACAGACAGGATTATGATCCCTTAGTTATCAGCGATTACCTCATCTCATTCCTTCTCAGACTGAAAAACTCACCAGAAATGAATACAAGAACCAGCCTTCATTATTTAGATGAAGCCGTTGGCTTCATCTCCGAGCATTTTACAGAAAACCTCAGTCAGGAAAGGCTAGCAAAAGCCGTCAACTTATCAACCAGTTATCTAGAAGCACTCTTCAGAAAAGAGCTTCATGTCGGTATTGGTTCCTATATCTCAACTTATCGCTTTCAAAGAGCCTCAGAGCTATTAAGCTTTGGCACTGAAAGCATTAAAAACGTTGCTTCAGAAGTCGGGTTGTCGACTCAAGCTTTAATTAGAATGTTCCTTAAGAAAACTAATGTCACGCCAAAACAGTATCGAATCAATCGTGTGAAGAAGATTGACTGAAAAGCTCTTTTCGAATTACGAAAAAAATATCAGATTATAAATCACTCACTTAGAAAACAGTAAATTTCAGGTCAGTGCCTTACTCATAGAGCAGACAGCTTTACCAATAGTAGTTTATTTATAGATGATAAAGAATAAGAAAATTTGATAAAAAATTATGTAAGCCGTTGAAACGACCTATCTTTCCAAAACATAAAATCAGTAATAATAGTTCTTTGTTCCTTATTTCTTCAAAGATCACATTAATTAGAAGAAGCAGATTATAACTAACTTATTTTGCTTTAGAATCAAGTCATTAGGATATCAAAAGAAAGAGTGCAAGTTTCAAAGCAGTCTCTTTTTGTATTTTGCTACTATATCTCGAAAAATGTTTCTTTTCTTGCTATATAGGATCTGACTAAATTCTCGAGACTTTAACTATGACGCATAATCAAAACTTTGCTTCTCCTTAAATGAAACAATACAATTGTTCTAAAAGCTTCGGTACTTGTCAGCTAATTCTTTTGTTTTTCCGTCCCTACTTTTTTTTCATCTAGTTGAGAACATACATTCAAACCAATTAAGCAATCAGAGCCTGTATTCCACCCATTTGTTCTTAGATCTAACCGGGCTTTTATCGATGGACCTATAGGAGACCTCAGCCATCATTTTGCCATCACACTCATAGATCCCAGTGAAATGGGATTCATCAAGGATCGGGTAATAGGATATCCGGTTGTCCCTCTCCAGGAAGAAGAAAGTGGCTTTTAGAATGTTGGCATGGTGTTGTATCTTGGGCAAGTGCTTGCCAGAGTATGAAACACAGTCAGTGTCTCTCCATCAGAGAAGAAATCAAGATAGGAATTGATTGAAACCGTTCCGACCATTGAATAGAAAAGAGTCTCATCTATTGATAGATAATAAGGATTGGCAACGGAGACGCCCTTTCCAAAGAGATGGTCACTGAAAGCCTGCATCTTCAGACCCTTGCTCAAATAGTAGGCGTCAAAAATGAAGTCATCGGCCTTAATCTGGGCAGAAGTCTGCCCAAGAAAGAAAAGCCCGTCAAAGGAAAGGGTCAGGCTATCCTGGTCAAATAAGGCATACAGCCCGTTGAAGAAGAGATAGTCCTTTCCTTTTCTAGTGATGACATTCTCAATCGGTTTTTCGTACGAATGAATATGGCTCCATCTAACTGAGTTAAGGAAGTCTACGCCGGAAACACTGATTCTTTGGCTTTCACCTACTGTGAAGGACGATCCGTCAAAAGAGAAAGAGCAGAACTCAGAATCGATATCTAAGTGTCCAAGTGACATACAAAACATTTTGTTATCGATAAAGAAAATTCCTGCTGCATCAAATAAATCACCATATGGCTCTGTATCAGGAAATACATTTGTTTTCTTTCCTAAAAGGTTAAAGTTCATATCGAAAGCATATAGATTCATACTGTCAAAAAAGAAAATATAATCGTTGTAGCACAGAAAGTTGCTATTGCTGATTTGGCAATCATAATAGATAAAATATGTTCCGTTTAAAAAAGCATGTCCATCCGTGTAATCTTCATTAGTGTTAAAGTAAACCGGAATGGAGAGAAATGAATCATTGCCTTTAGGAATCCGGAATACTTCATCCTTAGGCAAAGAATAGAAGTCTTTTGAATAATAAGTGAACACCTGATCAGCGGTTGGGCATTTGCTGTTCTTTGATTCAGCAAGATCGACAGCAGTCATAGTGAAGTTGTCTTCGAAATAATCGGTTGAAAAATAAGAGTTGCTCTGAGCATCACAGCTAGAGCATAACACAGACAACGCTTTTGCTTAGTTTCATGCTTGATTCACTATATCATAAACTGCATTAGGAAACATTGTTTCAAGATTATGAGGAACAGCGGGGTCTTTTGGGGAGGATTTCCTGTTTTTCATTATCTTGAGGCAAACACCTAAAATATAAGTTGCGTTAATCAAATAATATTTTCTGCAATCAACTTCGAGGGGTTCACGTAAATCAGACAATAGGGTTAAAACAGGAACATGAAAAAAACCATTATTCAATTTTATGCTCTCAATAGGCAGTCCTTGACCGTTTCCGGTTCCAACCAAACCATCAAAGTCAATTTCAACACTATGGTCAATCTTGATTACCCAAAAAAGGATACGAATATAAGTACAGAATTGTATGCCGGTAGAAAATCCACATGCTGTGAAATCGAAAGAAGAATGGTCACAATCATTCCATTTTTTTCGGTTTTGATATTCTAATTCAGAATTCGCTAAATCTTCATAGGCTCCACGATGTGGAAATTTTGATTGAACAAATCCTTGATTTTCTGATGGATTCTCTCCATCGTTCGACCAATGAGAAGAAGTCCCAAATATTCCCGGGACAAAGATATGAATATCTTTCGATGATTCATCTTCTATGACATTTTGAATGTTGTCTTCTTTTGGAGTAGAAACGTCTGCATCATATTTCCTCTCCTTCAAATTCGATTTAAAATATTGGATTTTAGACTCCATGGTAGGGAATGCTGTATTATCTTCTAAAACATTTTGAAAAGAAGAAGCATCCGCTTCAGCACAGTTTTCATTATTTAAAGAAAATTCCGGAACTGAAGAAACCTGTACCGCGTCTGCATCAAATTGCTTTGAAAGAGAGATGATTTTATTGGAAACCGCTTGGGCATTTTCAATGCTGTAAGGCTTTTCATCAGTTAAAAAACTATTCTTTGGCAATTGATTGTTTGCTGGAATCTGAGACACATAGGTCGGTGAAAACCCAATGATTTGCTTATGTCTGATTCTGCATAGGCAATCTTTTTATTAGCCAATCTAACAGGTGATTCATTTCTGATTTCGGAAGAAACAGGGAAAGAAAGAAAAGCACCACATAAAGATGTTAAACAAAGAACAAGCTTGATAATTTTGAATTCCATATTTTTTCCTTTTTATAATTCCGCTTTTTGGTACTAGAAATTTGGCCAAAATAAAAACCGCTCTTAATTTTTCAAACCTAGAACAATCCTATCAACTTTGGAAAAAGAGATTATTTGGCTTCAGACTCAAATGCTGTTCCCGTTTCCTCCTGCTATATCAATACTATTATAATTATTCTTTAAAGGCCCGTTTGCAATAGAAGTTCTTTAAAACAAGTTTAAATATAAAGCTAAGTGCTTTCGATTTTTCAAGTTTTCTTTTTCCGTCCCTACTTTTTTACATCTAGTTGAGAACATACATTCAAACCAATTAATTAAGCAATCAGCTTACCATCCTCCATTTTGGGCAGGACAATGAAGGAAATGGCTGTCAGCTACTATTTAGTCTTTTTTTCATGCAATGAATAAAAGACACTGGGGGCAGTGTCTTTTACTCAATTTTCCTTTTGCTCTCTCCTCGACACGGCGTTTTTGGCAGCTTTTAGATAAATTTAATCTGCATACAGTAAAGACTCTGCTTGGATATTTTAATGCACCGCCACTTTTAGTCTTAACCGTAATGCTAATTAATAGTCATTATCAGAAGTAGTTAAGGTAGTGATGGTGTATCCTCTTCTGTTATTGACGCCAATACTCTAACATGTGGCATGTTACATAAATGTGACAGGCAAATTAATCTTTATATAATTTTCCTATGGAGTCTTCCGCCCATTCATATCGGGTCATATATTCCCCTCTAAAGGAATTGATAGCCACGGGATCACCTTTTTGATAGTCAAAAAGGTCTGATTTGACTTTTGTGACATCCAAAGCATATTGATTGAAGTGCTTGATTAAAACATCCTCACAGCCAACGCTCTTCAGAGAGTTTTTCAATGAATGCCAGATCTGAGTCAGATAATTCTGATTGGCACTGCTATCGTCAGGGAAAAGAATTGCAATCAATTGGTTACGATTGACGGAGCTGCCTTGGCGGTCAACTAAATAAGCTAATAGTTCCTTGGACTTGCTTCTTTCAAAGACTAAGGGCTGCTGTTTAGAGAAGACTTCAAAATGACCAAAGGTTTTACAATAAAGAAGGTCATTCTTTTCTACTTTTAAGGGATAAAGAAGATTGTCGTATTCTTTTTTAACATCTTCAGCAGATACCGGCTTAGTAATATACCCCGAAGCATGCATGCTGATAGCAGCCATGCTATATTCGGAATAACCGGTGACGAAGATGATATTGACAAAAGGATTGGTTTTCTTGATTTCCTTAGCTAAGCTTAAACCAGTCATATCACCTAAACGAATATCTAAAAAAGCCAGATCAACCTTTGTCGTAGTGGCTAAACGTAGTCCTTCTTCACCGCTTTGAGCTTTTAAAATCTCGCCATGATCAGGTATAGCTTCATCAATGGCTTCTAGAAGAAGCTTTAAAGAGCCTGGTTCATCATCAACTGCCAATATGGTCATAAATTAATTCCTTTCTTAGGTAAAAAAACAGTCACCTTAGTTCCTTCATTTACTTTGCTTTTAATATCAAGGGAACCATTCATCATCGTGATTCGATTCTGAAGATTCTTCAATCCATAATGTCCATCAAGCTTATGGAAGTCAGTAGCAAATCCGCACCCATCATCTTCAACAGTAATCACAATCTGATTGTTTTCAAAACGAGAGGAAATCTTAACCGTCCCATGATTGCCTTTCTTCCCAAAGCCATGTTTAATGGCATTTTCTACCAACATTTGAATTGATAGAGGAGGAATAGAGAAAGAAGTATAGTCCAAAGAATAAATCATCTTTATCTTACCATCCATCCTTAAGTTCTCTAAATCAACATAATTCTCCACATGTTCCATTTCTTTAGTAAAAAGAATCGGCTCATTTGAGGATAGACTATTTAGATTGAATCGAAGATACTTAGCAAACTTAGCTAAGGCATCCTTCGTTTTTTTAGGAGTACCATCAATAGCCATAATTGCGGAGATGCAATTATAAAGAAAATGAGGTTGAACCTGTGAAATAACAATTCGGTCACTGATCTCTTGAATCTCTTTTTCACGTTGAATATAAAGAGCAGCATCTTTTTTGAGAGAAAAGATGATTACAATCAAAAGAAGGGAAGCAGAAGCGAATTGTGACGGATAAAGTCCATAATAGAAAGCCTGAATCAAAATACAAATAGAAGGTATTACAATGTAACAGATAAAGGAAAGCAGTTCACCTTTTGTAAGATTCTTTCGATTAATAATAATAATCACTAAAAGAGCAATGAATAAAAAAGCAAAATAAACACTGTAGTAATTGAAAAACAATCCTCGGTAATAAACGTTATTTTCATCAATATAATAAACCCATCCCGTAAACACATTAATAATCAGAAGGATAACACAAGGTATTACTAAATAAACAAAAATATATTGTTGGTTTATTTTTAAGACTTTCAGACAATAGTTGGAAAAGGCTGCAAAGTTTGCGGCTGTAAAAAGGAACTCGGAGAAATTAGATATCTTAAGAATGACATTAGCCATCTCCCCCATCTGACCTTTATAAATCAAGCCTAAAAGATTAGATAGAACCACCATCATATTGCAGAAAACCAACAACGAAAAAGAGACCGCATTTTTAGTGTTAAGCTTTCTTAAAAAGAATAACACTACCCAAGCAAAGGACAGGATAGATAAAAAGCAAATGTCTAAATAAATATAGATATCAGCCATCTGGTCCTCGATTCATGCCCTTACAACATTTTTATTATAAAGTAAGAAGATTTGTTTAGCACTTAAATTTTCATTAGTTTTGGCCTTATTAACAACAAATATTAGTTACTTTAATAACAATCACAGGTAATCGGCTTTCTTTTTTTAATACAATTGGAAACAATACTTGTTATTTTTGAATTAAAAAAGGTTGCCTTAAAATTTATCATTCTTTGGCAACCTTTTTGATTAAGACTGATTAAGCAACCGTTTTAGCTTTCTTTTCCTTCTTGAATCGAAGAATAACTAAAGTAACAAAGGTTCCATCAGCCAATAGACATACCACATCAATAGCGATGACAATGAAGTAGTAATTTGCAAACGGAGTCTCAGCGACGACCGTTCCGTTCTTAAAGCCGTTCATGGCATTGGAAAACCGTTCTATCTCAAAAGCAACGTTCTTTTATTTAGTGAATCAATTGAGACAATCGATAACCCTAGAAGCATCCAAGTCATCATCTTCGACTATTGCAATTCTAACTTTCATTTTCTGTTCAGGTTGCGCATTTTATGACACAGATGTTAAGGAAAAACAAGTTAACAGAAATCAACAAAAGGCTGTTTGTTAAAGAAATCAGTTAATACAAGAAAACGTTTTTAATTTTAATTTAGCGTAAAATATTGATTTATTTCTAATCATATGATTGGTGTCCAACTTTGTAAGATATATAAAATTGGTTCTTGTCTTTATTTTATCTATAGATAAAGACACATAATAGTGGCTGGCTAGGTATTCTTCTTCTCCACAACATATACAGACTCCTAGTTGAATATCTAGGTTTTCTTTTCAAGCCTGCTCATTAATGTTTGAATTAATAGTCATAGATGATTAATGAACAAATCGAGTCTCAATTTTAGCAATTCTAGTCAAAACCTCTAAGGGTTTTTATGGTTACGGATATAATATTACTAGCTATCTGATATTAGCAACCAATCAAGAATACTTTATCAGGCACGGAAAGGATACGTCTATGGATTTCAATCACAGTTGGTCTTTCTATTCAGTTGGGCAAGAAGCTAATAAAAGAATTGTGGATTTACCTCATGATGCCATGCTTTATGAAGGCAGAGATGAAACTAATTTAGGCGGCACTAATATCAGTTTCTTCAAAGGCGGTAAATATATCTATGAAAAGGAATTCACACTTGAAGATATAGATGACAGTAACAGTGTCTACTTTGAATTTGAAGGAGTCTATCAGAATACTAAGGTTTTCATTAACAACGAACTAGCATATCAAAGAGAATACGGCTATACGGATTTTATTTTTGATGCCACCAAATATTGTAAGTTCCATCAAATTAATCAAATAAGAGTGGAAGTCGATAATTCACTTCAGCCTAACAGCCGTTGGTATTCAGGATCAGGTATTTATCGACCGGTTCATATCTTCATCAAGAAAGAAACTCATGTTCTTCCTGAATCCTTACAAGTAAAAACTCTTGATTATCAGACTGGCGTTGTTGAAATAACAGCTTCTTTATCAAAGCCAAGTTCTGCGGCTTTAATAATTCAAGATATGAGTAATCACATAGTCTTTTCAAAAGACTATCCTTCCTCAATGGATTTAAAAGAAAAAATTCAAATACCGGAATTAAATAATTGGTCTATAAATAATCCTTATCTGTATACCTGTGTTTTGAAGACTAAAGAAGACCAGGAAGAAAGAACATTTGGTGTAAGACAGGTTGAACTAGATACAGAGAAAGGTTTCTTAATCAATGGTGAAAGAGTAATCATCTATGGCTGCTGTATTCACCATGACAATGGTCTTTTAGGAGCAGCCGCCTATTCCTATAGTGAAGAAAGAAAAGTAGCTTTATTAAAAAAAGCCGGTTATAACGCTCTACGTTTAGCACATAATCCTTCAAGTCAGGCCTTACTCAATGCCTGTGACAAGCTAGGCATGTTAGTCATGGATGAATATGTGGACTGCTGGTATATCCATAAGACACCTTATGACTATGCCGGAAAAGTCGAAAATAATTATCAGGAAGACTTAAAAGATCTGGTAAGAAAAGATTTCTCTCATCCATCCGTTGTTCTCTATTCAACCGGTAATGAAGTATCAGAGACGGCTTCCCATAAAGGAGCCCAGTTTACTTTGATGCTGACTAACTATCTTCACTCCCTTGATGATACAAGACCAGTCACCTGCGGAGTCAATATCTTCTTCAATGCCTTATGTGCCTTAGGATTTGGTGTCTATTCTGATAAGAAAGCTAAGAAGAATGCTACTTCTAAGAAAAAGAAAAGCGTCGGTTCTGAATTCTTTAATAAGGTAGCGGGCTTATTAGGTGCTGGATTCATGAAGTTTGGAGCCTCGCTTCCTATTTGTGATCGAAAGACAAAAGAGTCTTTTGCTAACATGGATGTGGCTGGCTACAACTATGGAATCAAACGATACAAGCATGACTTGAAGAAATATCCCAAGCGTTTCATTTTAGGAAGCGAAACCTTCTGCTCAGATGCTGCTGCTTTTTATTCTCTTGCTAAAAGCAACAATCGCTTAATCGGTGATTTTGTCTGGTCTGGCATGGACTATCTTGGTGAATCGGGTATTGGTTCCTGGGTAAATAAAAAGATCTACCAAAACGACGATCTTAAATCTCATTGGCTGACTGCCGGTTCGGGAAGACTTGATATCCTCGGCGATGAGAATTCCGAAATGAGTTACACTCGAGTGGCTTTCAATCAGGAAAGGATTGCAATGGGTGTAGTGTCACCTTTTGATTATAAGGAAGGTCATTCACCTTCGGCTTGGAAACTATCCTGGGCTTTGAATTCTTATTCTTTTGAGGGAGCCGAAGGATTAAAGACAATAGTTGAAGTCTATTGCAAAGATTATCAGGTGGGTTTATATCAAAATGGTAAACTGCTAATCAAAAAGAAGCCAAACAAAGATGGTCGCTGTTGTTTTAAAATCAAGTACTGGCCTGGTACTTTAGAAGCTGTTTCTTATTCTAAGGATAATAAAGAAACAGGGAAATGTTCTTTAGTCAGCTCAAGTAAAGAAACAAAAGTTGCTTTAATACCTGAAACTCAATCTATACCCGTTAAAGATGGCTTAGCTTATATTCATGTCTACATTAAGGATAATAATGGCACAATCAAATCTACTAGCGATACGGAAGTAGACATCACAAAGATTGATAATGGAAAATTGTTAGGTTTTGGAAATGCCTGTCCTTATAATCCAGATGGATACCTGAACACTAAGACTTCAACTTATTATGGTAAGGCTTTAATGATCATCAAACCTCTAGCTAAAGGACCAATTCAGGTCACTGTAAAATCAAAATACGGAAATGAAAGCGTATTAATGGTTGCAAAATAAAGAGCTTTCCGCTCATCAATTTTATTCGTTCAAAGATAACACAAGACTTTTATCGCTATTATCTATCCAATTTCGAATTTAAATTGGGTAGATAATTTATTTTTTGTTAAATGAGCCAAAGCTTCAAAGAATTCATTGTTTTTGTTTCCATCGCCTACTATGGTTGCAAATAATAGTAAGTGCTACAATAAGCCCATATAAGAAAGGGTCATTCATTATGGACAAGAAAATACTTGATAGTTATGCTGATTTGATTGTTAAAGCCGGAGCTAATGTTCAAAAAGGACAGTATGTCGTTATTAGAACCAACCCCTGCTGTGAAGAGTTTGCTGCTCTTGTTGCTAAGAAATGCTACGAAGCTGGTGCTAAACAGGTTTTCGTGCACTGGATAAGTTCTTCCTTAAACAAAGTTGATTATCAATATGCGGCTGAAGAGCAATTATCAACAGTACTTCCGTTTGAAGAAGCCTGCCATAAGTTCATGGCTGATAATAATCCAGTTCTGATTTGGTTAGATTCCGATGATCCGGATGGTTTAAAAGGTGTTGATGCTCAGAAGGTTGCCACTGTTAAATCAAACAAATTCAAAGTCTTAGCTAAATACCGTGAAGCCCAGCAGAACAAAGCTCAGTGGACAATTGCCGGTGTTCCTTCAAAGGAATGGGCTATGAAGGTCTTCCCAAAGCTTACCGAAGCAGATGCTATTGAAGCTCTTTGGAAAGCAATTCTGACAACGGCAAGATGTTTAGACGGCAATGGTATTGCTAACTGGGATAAACATGAAGTTGATTTAAAGAAGAGATGCGCTTACCTGAATTCTTTGAAATTAGCTAAGCTTCATTACCAATCCAAGACCGGAACTGACTTTACAGTCGGTTTGATTCCGGGTGTTATTTTCTTAGGCGGAGGAGAAAAAGATCTTCCTGGCCATTTCTTCCAGCCGAATATTCCTAGTGAGGAATGTTTTACTTCTCCAATGAAGGGTAAGGCTGAAGGCCTTGTTGTCGCTAGTAAACCCTTAGTCTATCAAGGTCAGATGATTGAAGACTTCACTGTCCGCTTCCATGAAGGAAAAGCTGTTGAAGTAACAGCTAAGAAAGGCTTAGAAGTCTTAAAGAGTATTCTGACTTTAGATAAAGGCAGTGCCTATTTGGGGGAATGCGCCTTAGTTCCTTTTAATTCACCTATTAATCAAACCGGTCTTTTATTCTTCAATACTCTTTATGATGAAAATGCCGCCTGCCATTTAGCACTAGGTGAAGGCTTTACTGAGCTTTATCCTAATTATGAGAAGTATACCGATGAAGAAGTCCGTTCCTTTGGTATCAATAAATCCATCAGTCATGTCGACTTCATGATCGGTGATCAGTATCTGAATATCACAGGCACTACTGTTGATGGCAACGAAGTAGCCATTTTCAGAAACGGTGCATGGGCTTTCTAAAAAGACGAATTAACCAATAGAGCTGATACAATCAAAAGACAATCAAAAACATTAGCGTCATCTTTAACATCAACAAAAAAGAAACCGTTTCTTTTAAAGAAAAGATTTTGAATCTTGACTGAGGCAATAGTTTTATTACTCTCATCAAAAATATCAAATGCAAATTCAAGTTCGACATCTCCGACAATTTTCCAATTCATTGGAAGGCAGAAATAACATTCATCACATAAAAGTTTTGGGGAATTGGCAATGGATAATACTTCTTTCCCGGTTGAATCAAGAACCATCAAATTGCATGAAAGGATTCCATCTTTTGGTTTGATTTCATAATAATCCTGACCCTTATAAACCACCTGGCCTTTTTGCCTCTGTGACTCAATCAAGGCAGTAGCAATAACAGTTTTGTCTTCAAGAGTAAAAACAAAAGAATTTGTCCAGTAGGACTCTTTAGTATAAGTAATATTGATAATCATAATTACCATTCCTCAAGAATAAATCATTCTTTGATTTTGTTGTTTGCTTTTTGCTTAACAACTATATTATGACACATTTAGTTTGGTCTTTCTTGAAGTAGTTTCATAATAAAACTCAAAAAGCCAACCTCCTAGAGAAGTTGGCTTTTATAATAAGTCTTTTGGATTAGGAGAAAAAGAAGTTACTTCTTATCCCACTTCCAATTAGCGATTTCAGGCATATCCATACCATATTCATGAATATACTGTTTGTGCTCAACCAATTTATCAGACATCTTCTGATAGAGGTAGGCACCCCGGTTACCAAGCTGAGGAAGTCTAAGCAAGACATCCTGCACCAAATGGAAACGGTCAATATCGTTCTGCACTCGCATATCGAAAGGCGTCGTGATTGTTCCTTCCTCCTTATAGCCACGGACATGTAAGTCACGGTTGTGTCTTCGATAGGTCAGCTCATGTATTAAAGTGGCATAGCCATGGAAGTTGAAGATGATCGGTTTATCCTTAGTGAACAGCATATCGTATTCGGCATCCGATAAGCCATGGGGATGTTCAGCTTTCGGCTGAAGCTTGAATAAGTCAACCACGTTGATGAAACGAATCTTAACTTCCGGTAATTCCTTATTCAGAATCGAAACAGCAGCTAATGCCTCAAGGGTGGGAGTTTCACCGGCACAGGCCATAACAACATCCGGTTCCTGTCCTTGATCATTACTAGCCCATTCCCAGATTCCGATACCCTGAGTACAATGTTTGACAGCCTGCTCCATTGTGAGCCATTGCGGGCGAGGATGCTTAGAAGCAATGATGACATTGACATAGTTACGGCTTCTTAAGCAGTGATCCATACAGGAGAGTAAACAGTTAGCATCCGGGGGTAAATAGATTCTGACAACATCGGCTTTCTTGTTAGCAATGTGATCCATGAAGCCAGGATCCTGATGAGTGAAACCATTATGGTCCTGCTGCCAGACCGTTGAAGCTAACAAAAGATTAAGAGAAGAAATCTTTTGTCTCCAAGGAAGTTGGTTGCAGACCTTCAGCCATTTAGCATGCTGAGCAACCATAGAATCAACAATTCTAATGAAAGCTTCATAAGAGCAGAAGAAGCCATGTCTTCCAGTTAAAAGATAACCTTCTAACCAGCCCTCACAGCAATGCTCGGAAAGCATGGAATCAATCACTCGGCCATCATCAGAAAGAAATTCATCAGTCGGAAGAGTAGCATTATCCCACTGACGGGAAGTAGCCTCAAAAATATAATTAAGACGATTAGATAATGTCTCATCGGGTCCAAATACTCTGAAGTTTCTCTGATCCTGATTTCCTTTGATGATGTCACGGATGAACTTACCAAGTTCAGTCATATCCTGTGCATCAGTAGCACCAGGAGTCTTTACCGGATAAGCGTAGTTTCTAAAGTCAGGCATTCTCAAATCTTTTAAGAGTAAGCCGCCATTAGCATGCGGATTAGAGCCAATTCTTTGATCACCCTTAGGGGCGAGATCTGCTAGGTCAGCTCTGAAATGACCGTCCTTGTCAAATAGCTTCTCAGGGTGATAGGACTTAAGCCAATCATTCAGTTCCTTTAAGTGAGCTGCAGAATCAATCATAATCGGAACCTGATGAGCTCTGAAAGACCCTTCAACAGGTAAACCATCGACTACCTTCGGTCCGGTCCAGCCTTTAGGTGAACGCAAAACAATCATCGGCCAAGCCGGTCTAGTAGGATCATTTTTCTCTCTGGCATGTTTCTGAATAGCTTTGATTTCCTCAATGCATTTGTCCATGGTTTCAGCCATCTTCTTATGCATAGTCATGGGATCATCGCCTTCGACAAAATAAGGCTTCCAGCCAGAGCCTTCCAAGTATTCTTCTAATTCTTTATGGGAAATACGACTGAAGACAGTCGGATTAGCAATCTTATAGCCATTAAGATTGATGATAGGAAGAACAGCTCCATCATGAATCGGGTTCAGGAACTTGTTGGACTGCCATGAGGTAGCTAAAGGTCCAGTCTCCATTTCACCATCACCGACAATAACAGTAGCAATCAGATCCGGATTGTCGAATACAGCTCCAAAGCCATGAGCAATGGAATAGCCTAATTCACCGCCTTCATTAATACTGCCGGGAGTTTCCGGTGCACAATGGGATGGGACACCACCTGGGAAAGAGAACTGCTTAAATAACTTCTGAAGGCCTTCCTTATCCTGAGTAATCTCCGGATAGACTTCGGAATAGGTTCCTTCAAGATAGTCATTGGCAATAAAGAAATTTCCACCATGTCCCGGTCCTGAAAGAAGAACCATATCCAAATCATATTTCTTAATGACACGGTTGCAATGGACATAGACAAAGTTCTGTCCAGGGACTGTTCCCCAGTGTCCGACAATCTTCTGCTTAATATCGCTTTGCTTAAGCGGTCGATCTAATAAAGGATCATCCAATAAATAAAGCTGACAGGCACTTAAATAGTTAGCAGCCATCCAGTATTCATTCATCTTCCCTAATAGAGATGAAGTGATTGGACCTTTTTCAAGGCAGGTCTCTTCTTTGGCTTTAGGCATATGATAATCTCCTTTTAATAGCTTCTAATATTATACATTTTTTGCATTCCATTCGGGTAAGATATACCAAAATTATGTTTCAAAAAAGATTTGTTTTTTTAAGCCTTATAATTAAAGATAAAGTCTTACTTCATTTTGCCTCTATAAACCAAAAAGAGATTCATTGAAAAAAAGAATTTCTAATGATTGTTTATATATTTTCAGTTTTCCTCATAAAAAAAGAGTGCCTTTTTATCGTAATATTTTTAATAATTAAGTCTATGAATATTGAACGATTATTTAATTAGATAATTGTTTACTATTATTCTTATAGTGGCAATCCTATAATGCAAGTAAGAGGTAGAGAGCAATGAAAAGAAAATCATTAATCATGATTCTTCTATCAATTCCTTTATGTTTAGCAAGCTGCGTGACAAGTACAGGTACATCATCTGTTGACTCTGATACTGGTTCTTCATCATCACAAACAACTGATGCCGGTTCATCATCAACATCATCTCATTCCGGAGGACCATGCGGTGGCACCTGAGGTGGTGGATCAGGGTCTGGTTCAGCTACTTATGGAGCTGCAACTGAGATTACCTCCACTGAAACTCAGACTGATAAGTCTTATACATCCTCTAATAGTGATGAAAGTGCCATTCTTTGTAAGACAGCTAATATCACTGGAACTATTCTGAATCCGACTGTCACTAAAACCGGTGACACCTCATCAGCCGATAATTCCTCTTTCTATGGTCAGAATGCCTCAATCTTAGCTACTAACGGTACTTTAGACGTTAAAGGCGGAAGTATCAATTCTACTGCTAGCGGCGCACCTGGCTTATGCGGCTATAATGATGGTGTTGTCAATGTAGCTGATACAAGCGTTACTACCACTAAGAACTGATGCCTGCGGTGGAGGGACTGTCAATGCCTGGAATATGACCGTATCAACAGCAGGGGAGCATTCCGCTCCCATCAGATCCAATCGCGGTGGCGGAACTATGCGAGTTGATGGTGGAGCCTATAATTCTACCGGCGATGGTTCACCGGCTATCTATTCCACCGCTGATATTGCAGTTCATAATGCAACTTTAAATGCCTCAGGATCTGAAGCCGCTTCTATTGAAGGCAAGAACAGCATTCGATTGTTTGATTGTGACCTGACCGGCAATATGTCCGATTCCGAGCAGAATGATAACACTTGGGGTGTCATCCTCTATCAATCCATGTCCGGTGATTCCACAGTCGGAACTTCCGAGTTTGCTATGGTTGGCGGAAAATTGAATATCAAAAACGGGGGATATTTCCATACCAACTCTACTTCATCGGAGTTTTTGCTTGATAATGTCACCTTGAGCCATGAAAACAATGATTCCTACGAATACTTGATCAGATGCTGTGGGAATAAAAGATGGAATTCCGGTGCCGGATCAACTTGCAACTTCACCTGTGTTGATCAGACTATGACTGGTAAAGTCATCTATGATTCAGCATCAACATTGAATCTTTATCTAACTGGTTCTACTGCTTGGACTGGTAACTCCAAAGTGGATTCTACCTATACCGGTTCAAAGACTTCTTCTATCTATATGGCTTCAGGATCCAAATGGATTGTCAATGGTGATTCCACCATTGATAATCTCTATAATGCGGGCACCATTGTTGATAGCAATAATAAGACAGTCACTGTCATCGCTAATGGTACCACAAAAGTCAGTGGAACTTCTGACTATACAATTACAGTCACTGGCTCTTACACCACTACCGCTGATCTATCAGATGCTTTAAGTGTACCTTCTTGGAGTGATTACGAGGTAACTAAGCCAGCTGATATTGCTTAGCCAATAGTCTTCTTCAAAAATGAATTAAACTGGCACTGCTTATATTGCAATGCCAGTTTTCTATTTTTTTCTATTATTTTTATAAATAAGTCGAAAAAAGGGTGCTTTTTTACTATAATATTAGAAGCACATATCAAGAGGGAATTTAATGATAAACAATCCAAACGGTGGTCCAAAAGACATCAAAGAGTTTATAGAAGAATACACAAAAATATGTGAACAGGGTTTTATAAAAAGCCATAGAAAAAGCGACACCGGAATTGGGAAAACCCTAGAAGACCTATTAGGAATAACCGAAAACGATATTCAGGGTCCTGATTTTGCTGATTATGAATTGAAAGCAAGAAGAATAAATAAGGACAATTCAATGGTTTCCTTGTTTACCAAAGCACCTGATGAAAAAGGCGCAAATAACAAATTAAGAAAAGAATATGGTTATAAAAGAAATCCTGATGACAAATACAACATTTTACATCTTACTTTGGAAATGGGAACATCAGTTTGAGACAAAAAATTAGGATTGAAAATTGTAGATGACAAATTATTCATCACAAGTTTTGATAGTCCAATACCATATGCTTATTATCAAATTGACGGAATAATGAAAAGCTTAAATTCTAAATATGTAACTGGAAAAGCAGTTTTTGCAGAGGCTGAATCACGAGGTCCAAAAAGCAGCGAAGAATTTCATTATGAAGCAGCACAGTTAGCAACCGGATTGAACGTTAGCCATTTTTTAAGTATGTTAGAAGAAGGATTAATTAAAGTTGACTAGCGCCTAGGCGTCTACAAATCTGGTAAAAACATTGGAAATGTTCATGACCACGGAACCGGTTTTAGAATTTTTCCGAAAGATGAAATTAAGCTATTTGAAAATATTCAAAATATCGTTGATTACACAAATGCAGATATTAAATAACTTGATTTCTAAATCAAACACTTGTATTCTATAGACAACATTTCGGAGGTAATTATGATTCGCTCTGCTGTTGGCTATAGAATACAATCATTAATGCAGGAAAAAGGATATAACTATTCGACCTTGTCAAAGGATTCCGGCATATCAAGAGATCATTTATATCATCTTGTTGATGGTTCAAAAGAGATGGGAATAGATACAGCTGAAAAACTTGCTGAAACTTTTAAAGTTCCAGTAAAATCTTTATTTGATTTCTCATCTATGTCTAAAGAAAACAGGGAAGACAAATTAATAGTTGATGAATTTCGTTCTTTACCTAATAACTACTGGGATTTTGTAGATGCCAAAACAGATGAATTAATTCATGGCTTGCACAACTATCCAGCAGTTATGATTTGGCCAATTAGTAATTCGATAATTAGAATCGTTAGTAAATATCGCACGGTAAAATCTTTGCTTGATCCTTTTGTCAGATCTGGAACCGTAATTGTAGAAGGTCAAAGAGCAGGAATTAAAGAAGTTATTGGCAATGATTTAAATCCATTAGCTTTATTAATTTCAAAAGCTAAAACCACTTTGCTTTCTTCCGATGACTTTGCTTGCTGCAATACAATCAAAGATAGAATAAATGACATTGCCAATAAAAACGAAGCATTGATTAAATCATTTGTTGATTCAATAACGTCAAAATATTCTATTGTTGAAAAGGGAGATTGGGCTTCAAATGCCTCAACCATCACGAATAATTATTTTGATAAGTCTCCTTTGTCAAATTTTAAGATTAAAAATATTGATAATCTTGGTTTTTGGTTTAGACCAGAAAGTGTTATTGAAATTCAAATTATAAAGCAAGTGATCGACCAATTAACTACCGAAAATTGCAAACCTTTCTTGTATTGTACCTTAAGTGAAACCATCCGCTTTGTTTCAAATACAAGAAACGGCGAATTCAAACTATATCGGAAACCAGTTAATAGAATATTAGAAAAAGAACACAAGCCTTTCATGTCTTTCTTATCTGCTCTCGAAAAGAACATAAAAAAAGAAGAAGAATATTTAAAAGCTGTTTCTAAAGATAGTCATGTTTCAACAATTTGTGAAAATGCTCAACACCTAGATTCAATTAAAGATGGAAGCATAGATATTGTCATTACCTCGCCTCCATATGGAGATAGTCACACAACTGTAGCCTATGGCCAATATTCCCGTCTTTCTAACATTTGGCTTGGTCTTACAGATGATAAAAATCTAGATTCAAAACTTTTGGGTGGCAAAAAAATCAAAGACCGTGATATAAAAGATCTTCAAAGTCCAACCTTAGAAAAGATTATCTCCCAGATATCAAACACTGATGCTAAAAGAGCAGCTGAGGTCTTAGACTTCTATTTTGAACTTGATGCCTCGTTACAAGAGATTTCCAATAAAGTTACAATTAATGGCTATGAATTCTGGGTTGTAGGAAATCGAACAGTTAAACTCGTGAACATCCCAACCGATATAATCTTAAGTGAGTTAGGTATCAAATATAATTTGATTGTTTTAGACAAATATTACCGGATGATTTCAAACAAAGTAATGCCTAATTTGAATTCTCCCTCAAATATTGCAGGTAATCATGCTCAAACTATGACAAGTGAAATTATTGTTTTCTTCAAGAAGACAATATAATAACCGATTTGTTTTTAGGCATTTCTTTTAAATCAAAAAAAGAGGACCGGCAACTAGCTAGTCCTTTTTTTAATTGTTTAGTATTCGACGACGTTGATGTTTCTCATCAACAGGTCACGCTGAGACTGATCAGTAGTAGTGCAGAGCTTAGTAGCAGAGACAACAGAGACCCACTGCTGAACATATTCAATTCTCGTATCGGACTTCTTGCAGAAATCCTTGAGATACATCATGGCTCCCTTATCATCACCATCAAGAGTGAAAGTGAGGTAAGTCATTGCGGCATCAGCAGAGGCATTGCCACGTGTAGCATGTGCCCAGTCAAGGACATAAGCCTTGTCGCCATCGAAGATGACATTGTGAGGAGTTAAGTCACCATGGCAGAACTTGTAGTGGTTTGGCATCTTCTCAAGACGGACATGTAAGTCATAGCGAGTAGTGGCATCAAGGCCAGAATCAGTGATGTAGTTATTGAGCTTATCCTTGAGCTTAGGAAGCTTAAGGTTATCGCTTAAATGAGAGAGGATGGAAATCTGAATCTGAACTAAGCGGTCGATATACTTTTTCTTATTGGCAGGATCATCAATCATCATCTGAGCTAAGGTCTTGCCCTTAATCTCTTCAGAGGAGATAGCCCAATTCTTTCCAACTAAGAAGACAGAGATGACACGTGGAGCATTTAAGCCACATTCAATGGCATACTCCTGATTCATAGCTTCCTTCAAAACATCACTAGGATTATAGAGCTTGGAGTCAAATACTTTGGTGATAACTCCATTATTCGAATAGATGGATTTGTTGTGTCTTGTAATAATCAGCTTTCCTAAATCTTTTTCAGTAACCATGTGTTTGCCTCCCTCGTGCTACTTCTTAATCTTATTATACTTCTTATTATACTCATTTTCGCCGTAATAAGCTTTAAGATACAGGGTTTTTACTTCTGAAATAAGCGGATAACGAGGGTTAGCACCAGTGCATTGATCGTTGAAGGCAGCTTCTGACATCTCATCTAAGGTAGCTAAGAATTTATCTTCGGCAATACCGGCATCCTTAATAGTAGCAGGTAACTCGATTTCTCTCTGTAAACCATCAATCTTCTTAAGAAGTTTATTGAACTTCTCCTGATCGGTCTTGCCAGTAATGCCTAACATTTCAGCAATTTCACAATATCTTCTTAAAGTATGAGGATATTTATACTGAGGGAAAGTTCCCATCTTAGTCGGAACTTCACCAGCATTGAACTTCATGACTTCCTGTAAAAGTAAGGAAACACAGACACCATGAGGCAGATGATGATAAGCACCAAGCTTGTGTCCTAAAGAGTGATCAATGCCTAAGAAGGCATTAGCAAAAGCCATACCAGCCATCGTGGCAGCATGAGCCATATGCTCTCTAGCTTCCGGATCATTGCCTAAATTCTTATAGGCTCTAGGAAGCCAAGTGAAAATTTCCTGGATTGCTTCCTTAGCAATACCATCAGTAAAGACAGTAGCATAAGTAGAAGCATATGCTTCCATACTATGAGTTAGAGCATCAATACCAGAAGCTCTAGTAAGGCCTTTAGGAATATCTCTCATCAAATCAGAATCGATGATAGCCATAGTCGGCATGAGTTCATAATCAGTAATAGGATACTTAGTACCATCTCTCTGATCAGTGATAATGGCAAAAGGAGTGACTTCAGAGCCAGTACCAGCAGTTGTCGGAACACAGACTAACATAGCCTTAGTTCCCATCTTAGGGAAGGTAACGATTCTCTTTCTGATATCCATGAAATCCATAGCCATATCTTGGAAATTTGCATCCGGATGTTCGTATAAGACCCACATAATCTTAGCGGCATCCATCGGAGAACCACCGCCTAAAGCGATGATGGCATCAGGCATATAGGAAGCACAAAGCTTGGCACCTTCTTCAGCACAGGCAAGAGTCGGATCAGGAGCAACATCAGAGAAGACTTCGGTCTGAATTCCTAAATTGTCTAAAACAGTCGTGATCTTCTTAGAGAAGCCACTCTGATAAAGGAATTTATCAGTAACGACTAAAACTCTCTTACGATCATAAACGGTCTTTAATTCTTCAAGAGCCTTGCTTAAGCAGCCATTCTTGAAGAAAACCTTACTCGGAGTTCTGAACCAAAGCATATTTTCTCTCCTTTTAGCAACTGTCTTGACATTAAGAAGCTGCTTGACAGTGACATTCTCACTGACTGAGTTTCCGCCCCATGAACCGCATCCTAAAGTAAGACTAGGCTTGATTCTGAAATTATAGATATCTCCGATGCCACCTAAGGAAGAAGGAGTATTAATAAGGATACGGCAGGCCTTCATCTTAGAAGCAAACTCATTAATATGGTCTTTGCCTAAAGCCTCATCAGCATATAAATCAGCTGTATGACCAAAGCCACCGTCTCTGACAAGACGATCAGCCTTAGTTAAAGCATCCTCAAAGTCCTCAGCCTTATATAAAGCTAGAACTGGGCAAAGCTTTTCATGAGCGAATTCTTCACTCTTATCAGTCTTAGTGACTTCACCGATTAAAATCTTAGTGGTTTCAGGAACTTCGAATCCAGCCATCTTAGCAATGACATAAGCCGGTTGACCAACAACCTTAGCATTGCTAGAACCGTTGATAATGACAGTGTGTCTGACTTTGTTAAGTTCTTCAGCATTGAGGAAGTAGCAGCCACGGTAAATCATTTCAGCCTTGACAGCATCATAGACATCCTTAACAGCAATGACTGAGTTTTCACTAGCGCAAATCATACCATTATCGAAAGTCTTTGAATGGATGATAGAGCTGACAGCCATCTTAACATCAGCTGTCGTATCAATAATGCAAGGAGCGTTTCCCGGACCAACACCGATAGCCGGTTTGCCACTAGAATAAGCAGCTGTAACCATACCCGGACCACCAGTAGCTAAGATGCAATCGCAGGTCTTCATTAACTGGTTGGAAGCTTCGATAGAAGGTTCCTGAATCCAGGCAATGATATCCTTAGGTGCACCAGCTTCAACAGCGGCATCAAGAACAATCTGAGCAGCATGGATAGTGCATTTCTTAGCACGCGGATGAGGGGAGAAAATGATTCCGTTACGAGTCTTTAAAGCCAATAAGGATTTAAAGATAGCAGTAGAAGTCGGGTTAGTGCAGGGAACAATACCGGCTAAGATTCCTAACGGTTCAGCAATGGTCTCATAACCCATATCTTCATCATCTTCTAAAACACCGCAGGTCTTTACTGAACGATAAGTGTTATAGATGTATTCAGAGGCAAAGTGGTTTTTAATAACCTTGTCTTCTAATACTCCCATTCCGGTTTCAGCTACAGCTTCCTTAGCTAACGGAATACGGGCTTTGTTGGCAGCAATTGCGGCTGCCATAAAAATCTTGTCAACCTGTTCCTGAGAATAGGTCGAATAGACTTCTTCAGCTTTTCTTACACGTTCAATTAATTCGGTAAGATCTTCACTGGCTTTAACTTTCTGTTCTTCATCCATGATAGATATTATCCTCCTATCATTACTTCGAAAAGTATAATCGATTTGCGCAATCTTGTAAATATAAAAACGCTCATTTTAGCCATATTTTGATTGTTTTGCTTATATTTTGCGCACTAGATGTAGAAACACGCATTTTTGTTTTGCTTATTATGCACTTTGAATGCAGTTTTAAAAAAACAATGTTCACTAAAACCCCTTTTTGATACATTTCTCCTATCAAAATGCTTTTTCTTTTAAGCACCTTTTTAAGAAATTTACTCTTTTCAAATCATTTTCAACCGCAAAAACAGTCACAAAAATCACAAAGACGGCATCTTATCTTTTCATTACCTATTTTATGGCAAACTTTTTATTGAAACTCTAACCTCTTTATGGTATTCTTTATAAGCACGTTTTTTAACGGTGAGAAGAATTAACTTAGGAGGATAGCTATATGTCAAGAATATGCCCAATTACTGGAAAAGGTCCGATGAGTGGTAATAATGTCTCTCATTCTATGAGACATACCCGTCGCAGATGGAATGTCAACCTTCAGAAAACAACCATCATGGTTGATGGCAAGAAGGTCAAGGTCCGTCTTTCTACTAGTGCCTTACGTACTTTAAGAAAGAACGCCAAGGTCGCTAAGCCGGTTGCTGCCAAAGCTGCCGAAGTAAAGCCGGAAGCTGTCAAGACCGAAGCTGCCCCTAAGGCTGCTGAAGTTAAGACTGAAGTCAAAGCTGAAGCCAAGACTGAAGCTAAGTAGTTTTATCTTTCTTTAAAAAACTTAGAGCTGTTGCCAGAATACTGGTTACAGCTCTTTTTGTTATTGATTTTTCAATTGATGATATTAAAAAGTCTTCTCTTATCTTTGATTAACTCAATGAAAAAAGTCTCTGCTTTCAATCAATGTCAGTAGTATTTTTTATTACTACCAATTGACTAGAGCAAAGACTTTTTAATTAGCAGAAAAAAATATCTTATTAAATCAGTTTAACGGCAATCATGTCTATGAAAAGCAAGAAGGCAACCACATTCTCAGAAATCAGGTAGATCCATTCATATAAGGCAAAGAAGTTTACTTTAGGTTTCACGTAATAGACAGCTCCGTTTTCTTCAGTTCGATCCATCTTGCACCAATTCAGAAGCTTTTTGTTGAATAAAGCAAAGAAACTGAAGAATCCAATGACTCCGATGATGACTTCAATGACGACATTGATATCTTCCGGATTAAGGGCAGCACCTGGCATAACCGTGGTGAAGGAGCAAAGGATGCAGGCAAAGGCAAAGGAGAAGAAGCTAGCGGCGGCAAAGGCAATATGAGCCTTGTATTGGCTTAAAGAAAGAAGATTGGACACTAATAGAGACAAGGATGAGAAAGCAAAGAGTGAGCCTAATATAATTCCATAAGTGGAATTAAGGGAGTAGAAGAAGAAAAAGAAACCCAAAGCTAAAGCAAACATATCAATGATTGCAATTATATAAAGGAAGATCTTCGGAAGCTTAGACATCTCCGTATAGAACTGTGAAGGATAGGAATTGCGTAGATGGCAGCGATTAGGTTTGCTGACTAAGGAATTGAAATAAAGAAGAAGACAGAAGTAAGCCATAGCACTAGCAAAGCCGACTATCAAAAACACATTACTTAGACCAAAGAAGTTATTCATGACTTAAGCCTCCCTTATTAATAGCTAGATGAACATCATCTAGTGCTTTCTTTCGATCAGGGGCATGGAAGAAATAAGATCCCATGACTAAGAAATCAGCTCCGTTTTGATAACATAGAGGTCCGGTGATTTCATTCAATCCACCATCGACTCCGATTTGGAAATTAAGTTTATTCATCTTTCTGATCTGATCGAGTCTCTTAACCTTATTTTCGGATCCTGGAATATAGCTTTGCCCGCCTTTTCCAGGCACGACTGACATTACTAGGAAGAAATCAAACATGCTAGCTAAGCCGATAACCAAGGAGACATCAGTTTCAGGAGAAAAAGCCAATCCGAATTTCACATCAGGAAAGTCTTTTCTCAGTTTCCGGTATTTACGGTATTTGTTGTGCAGCGCTTCGTAATGGAAAGAAATCTCTTTAGCTCCTAAAAGAGCAAACTGCCTAGCTTGCCTTAAAGGATCTTCAGTCATCAGATGAACATCGAATGTAATCTTCTTGGAATATTTGTCATTGACTGATTTAAAGAATGGTTCTCCAAAAGAAATATTGTCAACGAATGTTCCGTCCATGACATCAAAATGGCAGTGCGTTATCTTCAGCGCTGTCAAAGACCTGAGGTCTTTCTTTAAATCGGTGAAATCAGAAGAGAGAAGACTGGGTCGAATCAGAGTTTCTTTTTCCATACGTCATTAGCTTTCACTTCTTCATATATTTTAACGTAATTAGCGTAAGAATCATCAGAAAGTTTCTTCTCTTTGATATTTTCTAAGATACTGCACCCTTTAGTATTAGGAAGATGCAGGCAATCCTTGAATTTGCATTCACCATAATGAGATTCAAATCCTGGGAAGAAAGTAGCTAAATCAATTGGTTTCATCTCTAAAAGCTTTAGGTCCGAAAAGCCAGGGGTATCATAAATGAAGCCGTCCTGATAAGGAAGAAGAATCACTTCCTTAGTGATATGTCTTCCTCGTCCTCCAGAAACCTGAAGGGAATCGACTTTGCGGTTGAATTCCGGATCAATTAAATTAATGAGAGTTGATTTACCAACGCCGGTCTGACCCACAAATGCGGCTTTCTTCCCTTTTAGGAAAGCAATCAAGGCCGGAAAATCAAACTTTGTCTTATCATGACAATCCAAAAAGAAAACCTGATACTTAAGTTCCTGATAATAAGAAAGTCTTTTCTTCAAAGAAGTAAGCTGTCTCTTGTTCAATAAATCAGCTTTTGTAATAACAATGTTGGCTTTCAAAGAACTGAAATTAATCAGGGAAAGGAACTTATCCAGTAGATAAGAAGAGAAATCAGGATCTTTAGCCGATACCAAAACCAGAATCTCATCGGCATTAGCAAGACGAGGTCTTTTCAGCAAAGAAGTTCTTTCCTTGACTTTAGCAATCATGGATTGAGAATCAAGAGTGACTTCATCGCCGATTAAGATCTTTTCATCATTATAAAAGGCTTTACCTCTTCTTTCATGAAGAGAAACCGCCTTAGTAACAGGATTATAGAGTTGATAGCCTAAAGAACAGGAGGAGAGAACCAAAAAGTAATCACTACTTGCCATTTAGCTTTTCCTTTTTAGCTGCCTTAGCTGCCCTCTTCAAAGCCATCTTCTGTTGCTTCTCAACCCGTTTAGCCTCATTGTCAGGTGAATGCGGATGGAATAAATTATAAATGAAGCTAGTCTTCTCCTGCAGCATCGAGGGGTTCTTCAGGATCTTCTCAATATCTTTTCGCATCTCTTCAGCTGAAATATAACGATCAACCGGATTCTTCATGCAGGCTTTATAAATGATGTTCTCAATGCATTCCGGAGTCTTAGGATTGTACTTCTTGACAGAAGGGAACTTTTCATTGATATGCATTAAGGCAACAGTCACCGGACTATCAGAATCAAAAGGAACACGACCAGTGATCAATTCGAAGAAAGTAATACCCATTGAATAAATATCGCTTCTTTCACTGGCAGGATTTCCTTGAGATATTTCAGGAGCCATATAATGAACAGAGCCTATAACAACTTCTGATCTAGTGACATGATTGCAGTTCTGAAAAGTGGCAATTCCAAAATCGCCTAGCTTAATAGTGCCATCAGTCGTCAGGAAAATATTCTGAGGTTTGATGTCACGATGAATGACTCCGTGCTGATGAGCATACATGGCAGCCGAGCAAAGCTGATACATAATATCGCAGGCTTCCAAAAAAGAGAACTTGCCCCTGATGTCCAAAACCTGTCTCAAAGTCTGCCCATTGATGAATTCGTTGACCATATAGGGAAGTCCTTGATAGGAGCCGACATTGACAACCTTGACAATATTCTGATGATTTAAAGAAGCCGCTGCTCTAGCTTCCCTTTCAAAACGGGCGAAGTTAGTCTTATTGGCAGCCGTTTCCGGTTTCATCATCTTGATGGCGACATCCTTGTCAGTAATCAAGTCATGAGCTTTATAAACAACCGCCATTCCTCCCTCACCTAACGTGAAGAGAATCTTGTAGCGGTCATCGATAACTTCATTGTCGCGTTTTAACTCATCTGTCATTATGGTTTCTCCAAAACGGCTACGGCAACATTATCATTGCCTCCGCCTGCTAAAGCTTTGCTGATTAATTCCCGGCATTTGCTGTCGGAAGACAAACTATCGTTCTTTAAAGTCGATATGATACCTTGATCATCAACCATGTTGTATAAACCATCTGAGCAAAGAAGAAGGACATCATAGTCTTCATCAAGAATCGAAGTTTCTTCTACTTGTGAAAGATCAGGGTTGATTCCAACTGCGTTTACAAGAAGGTTTCTCTGTGGATGAGTCTTAATATCATTACGATTAATCTTACCAGCTTCAAACAGCAATTCAACGTAGGTCTGGTCAGTTGTCCTTAAAACCAACCCATCCTTCTTAGAATAAGTGTAACAGCGGCTATCACCAACAGCAGTGACTAAAACACCGTTTTTGGTCTTCAAAGCTGAAACAGCGGTAGTTCCCATTTCCTTGAATTCGCCTTCCAATGACATCTTATAGATTTCCTTATTGGCTTTCTTCAAAGCTTTGTTGACAAATCTTTTAGCTGACAAAAAAGAGAATTCATGGCGAGTGCTAGCAAAAGAAAGAGCCAAGGAATCAACAACGATTTTTGAAGCCACTTCGCCCTTACGGTGGCCTCCCATTCCATCAGCGACAACTAACAAAGCGCCATACTGGCAAGAAGCCACATAAGCGGCATCCTCATTATTAAGACGCTTATTTCCCTTATCGCTTAAACAGGCAATCTTCTCTTTCAAAAGAAGAGATTTATTTTCCTTTTGCATATTTAGCCCTCAGCTGTCCACAGGCAGCATCAATATCACTTCCGAATTCCTTGCGGATAGTAGACTTAACGCCTTTGGAAAGAAGATATTCATGGAAATCAGAAACGTTGCAGTCCGGGCTTCTTTCAAAGCCGTTCTCCATAACCGGATTATAAGGAATCAGGTTCACGTAGGCGAATGTTGGAGCAATCAAATTAAACAACTCATGAGCTTCTCTTTCAGAATCGTTGATATCCTTGATTAAAATATATTCGAAAGTAACTCTTCTTCCGGAATCCTTCTGATATTGAATGATTGCCGGAATCAAGACTTCCAAAGGATAAGCTTTATTGATAGGCATCAGTCTATCTCGTAAGGCATTAGTCGGAGCATGTAAAGAAATGGCAAGATTGACTTGCAGTCCTTCCTTACCGAATTTAACAATCTTGGGGGCAATGCCGCAAGTAGAGACGGTGATATGTCTAGCTCCAATATCAATTCCAAAAGGTGAATTGATGGTTCGAATAAAAGAGAGCACATTATCGTAGTTATCAAAAGGCTCACCTGTGCCCATGACAACCACATGGGTGACACCTAATGAAGGATCTTTTTTCTTCAGATATTTATCAAAAGCCAATACCTGACCTAACATTTCATGAGGCAGTAAAGCCCGTTTCTTCTTCAGCAAGCCAGAGGCACAGAAAGCACATGACATATTGCAGCCAACTTCGCTTGTCACACAAACGGAGTAGCCGTAAATGTAGTGCATCAAAACGCCTTCCACTTCCTCACCATCATCCAACTTAAAAAGACACTTCACAGTGCCGTCACGAGATTCCTGCGTGACTACCGGAGTAGGCAAAGCAAAATTATAGTTCTTCTTTAATACTTCCCGGAAATCCTTGGAGATATCAGTCATCTCATCAAAAGAGGAAACATTCTTTTTATACAGCCAACTATAAATCTGTTTGGAACGGAACTTCGACTGACCAAGACTGATCATCTCATTAGTCATATCTTCCAGAGATAAGGAATAAATGCTTTTCATTAGTTGTCTCTCCTTAAAAGGCAGTAATAGCCGCCATCGCTATCCATCTCCATCGGATAAACATATTTTTCCTTAATGACACCGAAGTTCTTCTTGACGTTCAAGAACTGCTGGACAATGTCATGTCCTTCATTGTTGAGAATAGCGGAATTGATGAAAAGAAGATATCCTTCCTTCTTTACAAATTCGCTCGACTCCAATAAATCAGCCAGCTGCTTCTTGCAGCAGTTAGTGATGTGCTTCTTAGTCAGGGAAGGAAGAGAACCTGGATGTTTGCGACTAGTTCCGATCAAGGAATCATAGCCTTCATTGACAACTAAATCAAAGTTATCGTATTCCTGATAAGTCTTGATCAAGGCTACCGGAGAGAGCAGGGGAGAAACAGTATTCAGGTTAAGCTTCTGCTTTTCATCAATGGCAAGACGATAGGTAAGAGGATTGCTGTAACTAGTCAAGATCGTGGCACCATAGAAGTCCTTCGTCTTCATAGCAAAATAAATGCCGCTGTCAGGATAATGAGAATCAGTGAATAGGATTCTAGGGCTGACAGAGGGAATGCTGACTTCGGCATAAGCTAAAGCAGCAATATAGTCCAGACGGTATAATTCACCGGTCTTCAGTTCCTTAGGAAGAACAGAGCCGGTATCTTTATAAATAATCTGCCCATCGCTTAACTTGATAGCTGTGAATCTCTTATCATTGACATAATTATCCATCGGTTTAATGAATAAATTAGCGGCATAGAAATTCACCGGCTTTTTGTGCAGTTCAAGAGAAAGCTTTACGGCGGTCTCACCACCTAATTCCTTGAACATTTCACCTAAAAGGAATTCCGGCATTTCCAAAGTCAAGGAATCATAGGCTAAAGGAAGTGCTTTGACTTCATCTGGTATTTTAAAAGGAGTCTTAATCGCATTGGTCAATAAAGCCGCGTTAGCTTTAGCATCACCGGAAAGACGTAAACGGTTGAAGGCATCAACATAAGCGTTAGCAATGATCTTTTGGTCATCCTTCAGTACACGTAACTGATACAAAGCCACAATATTCAAAAAGGTTTCATCATCGCCTTTCTTATATTCGGTAAAGACATTCATGGCATCAAAGCAAAGCTTGTTGTAGTTATTAAGAACTCCGTAAACCACAGCTTTTACTTTCTTGGCCTGAAGAGGAGCGACCTTTTCAGTCTGCAGGATTTTGAAAAGAGTGGGGGAATAAGGTTTCCTCTCTGAGACAATTTGCTTAACGGCAAGATATGCTGGTACTAAATCTTCCATATTTTTTACGACCTATCGTCTAATTATAGCTGAAATCATAGTATAAATTAAGACTTTCACAGCAAAAGTTTGGTAATAATGTGAAAATAACTCTCTCATAGAACGATTTCAGTCAAAAAAGACGATTTTTTCCTTTCTAAAACAAAAAAGAGCAAGGAAGAAGCCTTCACTTGCTCAATAGTTTTACCTGCGACTAGAACGTATCATAGATCTTATCGGCGCTCTTACTCAGTTCCTGGTTAAGAGTAGTGGCTCTCTTGCAGTATTCGTTCAGCTCCGTGATCTTGCTTTCGTAGACCGCCACCTCTTCCCTAGCTAAGGGAGTAGCGTTATCGATATAGAAATAGCTGACTAGATAATCACGTTTCAGAATCACAAACCGCAAAGAAGCCTGCTCTCTCTCTGATAAGCCAGCTGATAAGAGCTTCAGCAAAGCCTCCGAGCCAATCGATTCATTATCGACAATGGCGCTTTTAGCTAAGCTTTCGGCTCCCGCCAACACTAAGCTCTTTTCTAATTTGCCATCATAGGAAGAGACCGCTTTTGCTAAATAAAGAACTCGAAAAGCGTTCTTGACTGCAAACTGACTTAATTGCAGGAAATTGCCCGTCAAATAGGTTATCTTCTCCATGTAAGTCATAGTGTTCCTCCTAAAGCAAGAAAAAACCCACTCACGTGGGTTTTAAAATCAAACAAGCAAAACGAAAAAGGAATTAGTCCTTTTCCTTAACGTCCATGACCTTCTTGCCGTCATAATAACCGCAATTAGGGCAAACGTGATGGGGCTTGACCATCGCTCCACAATTGGAGCAAGCCGAAACATTGACAGCCTTTAATCCTAAATGCTGTCTTCTCAGTCTCTTCTTAGTAACGCCTGTTCTTCTAAAAGGTACTGCCATATGCTTAGCCTCCGCTATAAATCTTTTCTAAACAGCAAGGCTTATTATAAGGCTACCCCCCAAGAAAGTAAACAATAATTTATCAAATTCAGGAAGAAGACCTAATAAGCTTTTCAGATGAATCCCAGATTAATCCAATCCCGACATTCGAAGACTATTTCCAGCTGATGGAATTATACAAGGCCAGGTATTCTTTAGCAGACTTCGACCAGCTGTAGTCACCCTTCATGCCGTTTTCGATAAGGACATGGAAATCAGGATCATGATAGTGTCTAGCCGAGGCTCTGAAGGCATTGATGAAGCCATAATAATCAGTGTTAGAAAAAACATAGCCGGTCGCTTCATTGCCTAAAGAAACATCCTTCACGGTGTCATTGAGACCGCCGACATTGGAGACAATCGGAACCGAACCGTAGCGCATAGCAATCAGCTGACTGGTGCCACAGGGTTCAAAATAGCTAGGCATTAAGAAGAAGTCGCAAGCCGCATAAAGCATATGGGCTAAGTTCTCATCATAACGCTTAATGAAATAGACTTCCGGATGATTAAGTGACTTATAGAGGAAATCGTCTTCCATCTCACCAGTCCCAATTACAATGAGACGGGCATCCGGTTCCTTCAAGTTGTTGAAGGTGTCCATGATTCTCTCAACGCCTTTCTGAGATGAAAGACGGGTGATGGCGGCATATAAAGGACCTGTGAAATGATCGTCCATGCCACAGAGTTTTAAGATGGCTTCCTTATTGGCTTTCTTGCCAGCAGCATAATCATTGATGCCATAGTTCTGGGCGAGATTCTTATCCGTCTCCGGATTCCAAACATCAGTATCAAGGCCATTGACAATGCCGGAGAAATCAAAGTGGCGGCACCAATCAATGATGGCACCAATGCCGCCAAAGCCGTCATGGTCGCTGATAAGCTCCCTTGCATGAGTCTTGGAGACAGTGTTGATTTTATCGGCTGACATGATGCCAGTTTTTAAGAAGTTGAAAGAGTTGCCAAGTCTAGCAAATCCAGTATCATAATAGCCGGTATGAAGATTGAAGAACAAAGATAAGTCTTCGCGATTAGCCCAGCCTTGATAAGCCGGATTATGAATCGTCAGAATCGTTTTAATGGATTTAGGATTGTAATTAAGCAATAAAGGCACGATAGCCGTTTCCCAATCGTTGCAGTGGACGACATCAAATTCATTGTGTCTTGTGATGAAGGTATTGACAGCCATCATGAAGCAGGCAAATCTTTCATTGTCATCGCCATAGCCATAAAGATTGTCTCTTTCAAATCGATCCATGGCCGTGAAATAGAAGTTGACACCGGAATTGACGACATGGAAAACACCGCATCCCTGAGTACGCCAGCTCATCTTGAATTCAAACTGATCATATAATTCCTTAATGGTCTCCGGATGCTTGTTCTTGACGATGTTGTATAGAGGCATGATGACAGAGACCTGCTGTCCCTCTTTGACAAGGGCTTTGCTATAGGAATAAATGAAGTCAGCCAGTCCACCGGATTTAGCGTAAGGAAGAGCTTCACTAGTTACAAGAAGAATGTTCATCAAACAATGTCTCCTCTGGAAATATAGAGCGGATCATCCAGGGTTCCGACAACTTCGGAGATATGAAGAACCTGGGCTTCTTTGTCAACCACGGCATTCTCAATATGGGTATTCTCATCAATGATGGCATCGGAACCGATGACCGCATTCTTGATGATGGCGCCTTTCTTGACAACAACGCCACGTCCTAAAACGGAATTGATAACAGTGCCTTCAATGATGGAACCATTAGCAATGTAGGAGTTTTCAACATGGCAACCAGACTTGTAAAGAACCGGAGGAGTATCATAAGTCTTGGTATAAATCGGCCATTTGTCGGCAAAGAGTTCATGGAAGGTGTTTTCATCCAATAGCTCTAAAGAGAACTTCAGATAATGGCTTAAAGAATCAAAGCAACGGACATAGTCGTTCAGTTTGACAGCTTTGATCAGAACGGAAGAAGACAGGTAATTGAGGGTATCGGATAAACCAAAGAAAGAACTGGTTCCTTTAGCATAATCAAGTAAGCTTTCCAGCATCGGATAATCCATGATGTAGGTGCCTAAAGAAATATCGCCTTCATCCATTTCGCCACGGTTAGGTTCCATCTTCGTGATCTTTCCGCGGTCAGTCAGCCAGATCTTGCTTTGATTGATGAAACTCTTCTTCAGGTTAGTGCCATGCATGTAAAGCATGGTGATTCTAGCACCGCTAGCAATATGTTCCTGAATCAAAGCCTTGAAATCCGCCTCATAAACCATGTAGGGAGGAGCAATGACAACATAATCAGGTTTGACCTGTCGCATAAACCACCGGTTTTCGTTGATATCAGCGACATCAGTGTTATAGCCTGGGTTTGCAACATTAGGTTCATCATACAGAACCTGGAAATCACCGATCTTGGTATTGTTGATCCAGGAACGGCCATTGCCGACATGACGGGAAAGGGAACGGATATGATTCTGACAGAGAATGCCGATTGAGGGAATGCCGGAATTGAGGAAGTTAGATAGCGGAACATCAATAAAAGCATAACGTCCTAAAAAGGAAGTAGAAGCAATGGCGCGATGACGAGTCATCGGACCAAAGTCGGGATTATCGAAGCAATTAACTAAGCCAAGTACTTTGACTGACATGTTTCTCTCCTCCTTTACTTGTCATTGACTAGAAGCGCATCAGTAGGCGTTCCAATCTTGTCTTGCGAAACCACAACCGAGCTTCCGACAATGGCATCAGTGACTTTGACACCGGCCTTGATGGTAGCTCCGGGCATAATGAAGCTGTCTTTGACGACAGCGCCTTTTTCAATTGTGACTTCATTGGAAATAACAGAATGATAGACACTGCCTCTGACAACGGCGCCTTGATTGACGATAGAATCATCAACAACGGCACTAGGAGAGATGAACTGAGGCTTAGAGAAGGTATCAGCGGAATAAATCTTGAAGCTAGGGGAGAAAAGATCAAGTGTGCATTTGTCATCCAACAAATCCATATTGGCTTCCCATAAGGAATGAATCGTTCCGACATCCTTCCAATAGCCAGTGAATGGATAGGCAAAAAGACGTTTTCCGGCATCTAAAAGAGTCGGCAGAACATCCTTGCCAAAATCATGGCTTGAGCCTTTAGTGTCGGCATCCTTGATCAAAGCCTCACGGAGCAGGGAATAAGTGAAGATATAGATACCCATTGAAGCATAGTCGGATTTAGGAACTTTAGGTTTCTCCTGGAACTCATTGATGCGGTTTTCCTTGTCGGTGCAGACGATGCCAAATCTAGGGGCCTCGCTAAGAGGAACCTTGATGCAGGCAATAGTCACATCAGCGGCATTCTTCTTATGGAATGCCAGCATCTCGGAATAATCCATTTTATAAATATGATCGCCTGATAGAATGACCACATATTCGCAGTGGGTCTTATCCAGCCAATCAATATTCTGATAAATAGCATCAGCTGTTCCGGAATACCAGTTAGCACCCTTAGGTGTCTCTCTAGGAGGAAGAATCGAAGCTAAAGCCCCGGTTCCGTTCAAACCCCAGTTTCTTCCCGTACCGATATAATTATTCAAAACCGTCGATTCATATTGAGTAGCAACACCGACGGCATTGATTCCGGAATTGGCAACATTCGAAAGTGGGAAATCGATGATACGGTACTTGCCTCCGAAAAATACGGCCGGCTTAGCGACTTTGGCTGTCAAAGACTGCAAACGTGTCCCTCGGCCACCAGCTAGGATTAATGCAACCATCTCTTCTTTCATTAAGATAGCCTCCCTTGCTTGTTTAGTGTAAACGCTTTCAAAGCTAAATATATTATATAACTACATATACTGGTTTTCATCAATTTTTATAGTAATTGTCTACTTTTTTACGTTGCCAGTAGGACATATTACGTTTGAAAGCAAAAAAGAAACGAATGAAGACAATACTGAAGTTCAGATAGCAGCTGCCAACTAAAAATCCAAAAGCTTAACTGATACTTTATTTTAGCAAGGATATTTATTAATTCATCTCTTTTAGAAATAAAAGCGGATACTTTTCAGAATTCAGCTGTAAAACTAAAAACCGGCAGTGTTTGACTGCCGGATTAATTTACTTATTTTCGGAATCAGAATCAGATGATGGGGTAACAGCTGAAGCATCTGCTGCCGTAGTATCAGCTTTAGCATCGGTTGGAGTAGCAGCCGTCTCAGTTGTGGCTTCTTCCGGTTTTGCCGCACTTAGAGGAAGAGTAGCCGTCTCTAGGTCCGGGACAGCTTCTTCACCGTTAGCTAAGGAAGCAACCGGATTACTGTCAGACTTCTTTTCTCTCTTCTTCTCTTCATAGACATCCAAGCCAGAACGCTTACGCTTCTCATCATGGATGGTGACTAAGATCAGGTCAACGTAAGAGACCAAGTCTCTCAGTTTCTCACTAGGAGTCGATAAGATAGCCTGTAAACCGAACTGTCTTAATAAGTCAGTCGATTTCATGATACGGGCACTATCCATCTTGGAGAAGGCTTCATCGAAGATGACTAAACGGAGGGTGTTGTTGTCTTTAGGGTTGTTGGCTCTCGTCAATGAGGCAAAGGAAGCTAAAATAGCGATATAGAACGGAGTCTGAGTCTCACCGCCGGACTGACTCTTGAATGATCTTCCTAAGGAGATCGTCTGGGAGCCTTCTCCGGTGCCTCTTGTGACCAGTAAGTCAAAGAGAATATAAGTAGTATAGGAAGTAAAGGTCTCAACATTCTTCAGCAACTGCTCACGCTGCTCACCGGTAGCACTGGTAGAGGAAGAAATCAAAGCGAAGAGATCATCCATCGTGGACTTGTACTTCTCCATGAAAAGATTCTCGGCATCGCCGGCTTTAAGAAGAAGCGGATCCATAATCATATTGTAGTATTCAAGATAATCCTTGTTGGGTGAAACCTTGAACTGATAGGAATCACGGCCAAAGCGGTTATCGGCTAAGGCAACATTGAGATCATCAATCTGACTGTTGACCGTTTCAATGGCGGTTCTCAGTTTATAGATGAAGTCATCCTTGAACTCTCTGATTGACTGTTCATGAGCGGTGACGATCTTGCTCTGATAATCAGGAAGCATGACCTTGGAGATATTCTCCAGCTCCTTATCAAACTCACTGTTGTCTTTATCGTTGGTGACATTGTAGTTAAGGGTATAGGTGGCACAGTAGTCGCTTCTCAGTTTCAACAGGTTATCCTTATCGCCGCGCTGTTTGTTCTGGGCCTGAATGTATTCACGGCTGGCTTCGACTCTGATCTGGCTTAAAGTCATATGCTGTTCATCGAAGAGCTTGTTATAGAAAGGATCATATTCCTTGTTGACGACTTCGCCGTCAAAGGCATCCAACTGAACTTTGAAGTCAGAAGCATTCTTCATAGCTAACGGGATTTCATTGCCATTAAGACGGTTAGTCTCATTCAATAAGGAACCACGTTCAGTAAGCAGATCCTCTCTCTCTTTGCTGATAGTAGCAATATCCGCATTGATGGCCTCAATCTTCTTTTCGACTTCAGACATGTCTCCTAAAGTAGCATCATGCATCTCACTGTCGACATTAGTAAGATTCTGCTGAAGCATAGAGATATCATGGCTACGATCAATGTCGCTCTGATAAGTGTTGCATTCCTCAACGGACATCACCGGCAGAGTCAATAAAGTCTGTAACTTATTGAGAGCTTCCGACAATAAGGAGTAACGCTTGTTCATCTCCTGATAATCTTTAGCTGATAAAGCCTTAGTATCATTGGAGACCTTGGTTCCTAAGAAATAGACGGCGGCATTGGCTTTATTCAGATACCAAGTGGCAAAGCCACGGTAGCCGGTGCAATCGGAAAGCAAGCCGGAACCCGACTGTCTTGCCTCATCAAAGGTAGTGCACTTCTTGATTCTTCCTAAAAGATAATCGGAATAGGCTCTAGCACCTTCATCATTGGTATCAATCAGGTTGGCGATAGAATCATCGTTAGGATCGATATTGGCACGCAACAGTCTTTCCGTATCAACTAAGGAAACACGGTAATAATGGTAAGTATCGGTCATTTCCTTCAATAAACGGTTAGCTTCCTCATAATACTGAGGATTGACGAAGAAGTTGAATTTCTGGGCATAGAGGACAGCCTCTAAAGCCATAGTCCATTCGGGATCATTGACATCCACTAAGTCGCAGAAAATATGAACATAGGCATCGGAGTGACGGCTCTTGAGACTGGTTTCCAGCGACTGACGGATAGCCTGATAGTTTGGTCCAAGTTTCTCAAAAGGTTTCTTGCCTTGGTTGACGGCGCTTAAATCCGACTGCAAAGACTGCAAAGAATCAGAGACTTCGTAGAACTCATTGTTGAGAAGGGAGCGTAAAGACAAAGTCTCGTTGCGAAGACTCTCCATGTCGTTTCTAAAGGCTTTGACATTGTCAAAATCCACCTGGTCATTATCAACTTCGGTCAATAACTCCTTGGATTCATCGGCAATATCCTTAGCTAATTCCAATAATTCATCAAAGCTCTTCTGAATCTTGGTTCCTAATCTTTCGGAATTGAACTGGGAATAATAAAGAGAGAATTCCGAGCAGATCTTCTGATAATCGGAGCAGTAATTGACAAGCTTAGTCATGACTGACGATACGGACATCTGAATTGAAGTGATCTGTTTAGTGATGTTCTCTTTCTTCATCGACAGCTTTTCAGTCAAAGAATAGTTGCTCGACTGCAGTTTCTTAGCCTGATAGGAAGACAAGTCACTGCGAAGATCTTCCATCTGATGGTCAAACTGGGCCAGCTGATTGGAAATGGCCATCAAACGGTCATTGTCCTTCTTCAGCTGATCATTCAAATTATCCAGTTTCTTCTTGTTTTCTTCATAATAGACACGGGCATTGATATAGGTCAGCATATCAAGCTTGCGGTCATAGGAACGATAAGACTCATACGTCTCATGAATCTTATTTAGAGTCTCGACTTTAGCCGTTAATCTCTTGGCTTCCAATTCCAGAATCTTGTACTGTTCGATATTCTTCTGCATCGGAGTGATATCGACATTGATGTCGGCATCACAGATATACTCAGTGATGAAAGAAGAAATATCGCTGATCGGGGAGAAAGAGACGGCCTTCTTGAACAAAGAGAAATATTTATCGGAAAGGTTTCCGAAGGCTTCCTTGATGAAGCTCTGATATTCAATATCGGAATCAAAGAAACGGAAATGGTTGACTTTGTAGTTAGCTCTAGCCCAAGTAGAAAGCTCACGGTAACGTAACGGACGGACTTTCTTTGAATTAGTCTCGGTTTCATTGTTGTTGAAGTCATTAGCCGGGAAAGCGGAATCAAGATAGAAATAATGCTTATCAATGGAATCGGAGGCATCGACATCGAAGACGACACCTAACGTGAAATAACGGTTTTCGGTGTCATCAAAAATTTCGATGGCAATATAAGAAGTGAAGCTGCCGTCACGTAAGTTCATGACGGAGCCATCGTCCTTAATACCAGTCTGTCCTCGTAAATAAGAGAGCAAAGTACGACCGGATCGGCCCTTTTCGTTAGCGGCCTTATTGAAGTTATCAGGTCTAGTGGTACCAAGAATCAGAATCTGAAGAGCATCAATGATAGTGGATTTACCAGTGCCGTTAGGACCAGTCAAGAAGGTGATGTTCTTAATATCAGTCGTAGTATTGGAAAAGTAATGCCAGTTGATTAAACGCAGTTTAGTTAGGTTTTTCATTAATTATTGTCTCCTTCATCCTTCTTTTCAGTTGAAGAAGAATCCTCAGAAACTGAGGTGTCAGTATCATCTTTGACAGGAATGTCAGGGTTAAGGGGCTCGGTTTCGGTTTTAGCTTCATCCTTGACTGGAATATCAGTGTCTGGATTGCCGGAAGGAGTTGAAAGCAAGGCCTTAGCTAAGGTCTGAGAGGCATTCGGGTCAAGATTGTCGGAAGTATCGGCATTATTAGCTAAATTTGCTTTATCAAATAAGGAAGGTTCTTCTTCAGTTTCCGGTCCCTTAGTCAAAAAGTCGTATAAAGTATTCATCTTTTCGGAAGAAATGACATATTTGATAGTTGGCAGAATAAAGAAAGAATAGCTAGGATCACCATATGTGCCGTTAGCTCTGGAGACGACATTATAGGAATCCAACTGACGCAAAGAAGAAGCAATCGTGCTAGCCGATAAACGTTTTGATAAATTGGATAGACCCATTTCCTGAACTAAGGAATTCAAGGCGCCGCTAGTCATCATGACTTCAGTCTCCTGAGGTGTCTTGCTGATGGCTCCTTCATAAAAGGAACGAAGAGCGTAAACAATAAGGGTAGTGACACTATCCAGACGTAAATGGTTTCTTTCAGCTCCGGAAGAGACAAAAACAACTCCATCATCGTCATTTTTCGTCATCTGCATATCCATATAAGAAAGATAGTCCTCGAAGGTCGAGTAATGTCTTTCAATAAAAAGATAATCCGGATCGGCACGGAACATGCCACTCTTTTTATCAAAGGTCTTTCTAACAATGAAGCACTGGTAGAGCAAATCATTTACTGTTTCGGAGAACAGAGCACGATCACTGCGACTCATTTTATTGTAATCATCAATAAACATACTTTTTACCTCACACTCTTATTTCGACGGGTGAATTTATAAAGTGGCATATAGTAGCCGTCATAATCAATTCGATCTTCCAGTTTCGTAGCAACATAAGGGATGATTCCTAAGTTAGCCTTCAGGATTCCTAAGATCATCAAGACTAACTGATCGGTGCTGTAGATGTTGACATCATAAGTGGTGATCTCATCCTTGCCTTGCATGTTTTCTTCAATGAATTCGGTGATGGCTCTATCAGAGAAACGGTTTAGTTCATTATCGAAGACCTGATTCATCAATTCGGTCTGTTCATCAAAAGGAATTTCATCTTCCAAAGGCAACGGTTCACCTTCTTCGATTTCCCCTCTTCTGAAGGGCATCGTCAAAGAGGAACTGTCCACATAGCCTTGACGGTAGAAGGAAATAGAGTCGCTGGCTTTCTCTAAAAGTGGCATTTCTTCGTACTTTAATGCCGGATTGTTCTTGATTTCATTAGCTAAGGCCAGAATAATGCGGTCAATCTTGCCTTTGACGGTCTTATCGTTGCTAGAAAGGTAATTGACCTTTCTTTGAACGGCTTCAGTATAGTTGGCGTTAGCAGAATCGATTTCATTGAAGGATGAAGTCAGACGACTGAAGATATCAATGACTTCCTGAATGGTTTTAATGACATTCTTGGCAATGGTGGCTTCTTCAACGGTTCTATTAAGTGGCTCAGTTTTAGCTTCTCTGACTAATAATGTAATGATTCTTTCGGATTTAAGCCAATTCGAAAGCAGTTTGATAGTCGGCTGAGAATATAAGCCTAAGGAATCAAATGTCTTCATCGGATGATAGTATTTATCGGAAATATCGACTCGGTATTCATCAAAATGCTGTTTCAAAGCCTGGTTAGGATCTAAAACCGAAGTCAGACGATTGCCAAAGACACAGATCTGCTGTCTTAATAAGACAACCGACATCTCAATTGAATCCGCATTCTGACGGGCATTAAGAAGAGAACGATACATATAGTCATCTTCTTTCTCGTCTTCCATCTTCAGTTCGGCATAAGTCTGATGGACTAATGGCAGATAGGATCCAATATCACTAGTCAGATCATCCATTATTTTCAATAGCTGAATGGAATAAGCGGGAATATAAACGTATTCCACGTTGTTCTTTGGATTCTTAGAAATAATGAACCAGCCACAGCGAGAGAGCTTGCGGATGATGTAATTGACTTTCTGACTTAATAAAGCCTCAGTATTGTCTAAAGGTATAGTGCTTTCGGCATCGATTTTTTCGATATCGTCATGGTCATCAAGACGGTCTGTTTCCACATTAAACAAAGACAGGATTTCTTCACCCTGACTCTTTAAAAGATTGGAATAATCGGTCTTTTTTATATCTGTTTTATATAATCGAAGAAGATGATAAAGAGAAATCAGTGCGAAGGCATAGATTGATTTATATTTTCGAGATAAAGGGGCAAAAAGGTCTTCTGGAATTTTTTCAAATAAACGAGTCAAGGTTATTACCTACCTTTCGGTAATTAATTCAACTACTGAAAATTATAATAGACCATTTCTTTTAATACAATAGAAAACAGGAAATTTATTTTAGTCTTCAATACACTTTCATAGGAAACAACTTTTTTGTCAGTAACGACTATACATGTACTCAAAATGGCAATTTAGTTTGATTAAGCTCACATAGAGGCAAAACCTAGCTCAAGTAAGGGACAAGGAGTGCTATAATTCAATTTATGGAATCGCGGTATTCAGAGCTTACCAAAGGTCTCAGTTTGGCAAAAAAAGAAAGAATCTGGGAAATAGATTTCCTTAGATGCCTTCCTTTAATATTGATGGTTTTATATCACTTTTGTTTTGATATGGACTTTCTTCCCTCAGTCATCAGCAACTACGCTGCTTTCAGCACCAGTCATCCTGGCTTTAGTGCCTTTCAGATTTATGCCGCCGGAGTCAGTGAAAGCCCTGATATTGAGCTCTACCTAGTACCATTGTTTGGAGGAATCTTCCTTTTTGTCTGTGGGCTGTCGACTTCCTTATCCCACAACAATTTAAGAAGAGGCCTATTGCTTTGGTTAGGAGCTTTAGTCATATCTTTGGCAACTGGACTAGCTAGTTACTTTTTAGAATCAGACCTCTTTATTAATTTCGGTGTGATTCATTTAATGGCCTTCTGTGTGACTCTCTATGCTCTCCTCGATTCCCTTTCTTTGAAGCTATTTAAAAAGGAACTCTCTTCTTTGTTCCTTTTGGCTTTAGGGTTACTCATCCTTTTGATAGGTGTCTTCCTGAACATTGGTTTTAAAACCTCAACTGGCAGTATCTATATCTGGCCAGTTACCTTCTCTAATGGAGGATTGGTGAACATGCTTAAGAAAGATCCCTGGTCATTAGTTTTATCTGCCCTTGGCTACTATGCCAACACCACTGACTGGTGGCCGATATTTCCTTTTGGGGGTGTCATATTCATTGGCATGGCTTTAGGAAAGAATCTTTATGGGACTACCCATCAATCCTTGTTCCCAAAAATAAGCAACTGTAAAGTCATCAAGCCTTTTTGCTTCTTTGGCCGTCACACCATTTGGGTGTATCTGCTCCATCAACCGATTCTTATTTTAATTCTTTTTGTCGTCTTAACAGCAATGGGAGCAAAAATAATATGACATTATATCAATCACTTAAACAATATGACGGAAGTCCTAAGACAGCCCTCTATTTCCGAAGTGAAAGTATCAGCTACTCGTCATTGATCAAAAGAGTGGATTCCTATGCCGACAAGCTTGTAAGTTTAGGAATAACTGAAAACACAGTAGTTTCAATTCTAGCTCCAAACGTTCCGGAAACTGTCATTGCTTTATATGCTTTGAATAAAATAGGTGCCATCGTCACTATTCTTCATCCTCTCATTCCACCGTCAATGCTATTAGAATCACTTCGTGAAACTAAAAGCTGGTACCTATTAATTCTGGATGCCCGTTATCATTCATATGAAAATGAGTTAAAGAGTTTTCCTATTCCAGTTTTCTTTCTGACAGCTTACCCGGATTTAAAGCCTTTGATAAAATTAGGATTCAAAATCGGATACCATAAAAGTCTGACTTCTATCAATAAAGAAAAATACCTATACCTAATTCAATCCCCTAAAAGAAAATTCAAAACCAACACTGATGATCAAAAACCATCAGTCTACTTACGAAGTGGAGGAACCACTGGCAAGAGCAAGACCGTCATTTTAAATGATACGAATATTCTCTACCCTGGAAGCCAGTCTGAGATTATCCTCAATCATGACTTATCAAATGTTTCAATGATTGGTTTATTACCCATGTTTCATGGATTTGGTTTGTCAATGGGTATTGTGGCCCCTTTAATGAACCAGGCTGCCAGCTGCTTAATGATTAAGTTCAATTCCAACGAAATCATTAGAAAAATAAAGCAAGGAAAACTAAATGTATTAATTACGATTCCTTATATGACAGAGAAGCTATTAGCCAATAAACATTTCAAAGGAAAAATGCTACAGAAAATATACGCTACTTATATTGGTTCTGATAAACCAGATCCACGTCTATTTAATCACTTCAATGATCTGATGGAAGAATATGGTTCTCAGAATAGATTGTTGGAAGGATATGGATTAACAGAAACCGTGACTGTGAATTTTGTAAATACATTGTCAAACAATAAAACAGGTTCAGTAGGGAAACCATTACATCAAGTGAGATTCAGAATTTGCAAAGACAACGATTATAGAAACGACATCGGCCCCAATAAAGTTGGACAGATTTTAATCAGTTCACCAACAGTCTGCTTAGGTTACCTAAATACAAAACAAGAAGATCAGCCTTTTTATATTGATGCTGATGACACCCGTTATTTAATCACTGGTGATGAAGGGTATTATGATTCAGACGGTTATTTGTTCTTTAAAAACCGGGAACATGAAGTCTATAAAATTGCCGGCTATAACATCTTCCCTACCGACATAGAGCAAACCGCAAATAAAGTAAAAGGCGTCAAACAAGCTGTAGTCCTTTTCCATGAAAACAAAAATCATCCTTATCTATCATTGATTATAATCAGTGATAAAACTAAGGATGATTCAGTGCTTCTAATAGATGTCAAAGACTACTTAGAGAAGAAACTAATCAAATATGCTCTTCCAGAAAAGACGTTCATCTTAGAAAGTCTTCCTCATACGGCAATCGGTAAGATCGATAAAGCTAAGTTAATTTGTTTAGGTTACTAGGTTAGTTTATTATGTTAGTTTAAAGTTGCTTATTATTATAATAATTGAATTTATAATTTTTATACTAATGTCTACTATGCATAGAAAGAGCCATTAATGATATGGGCACCATTAATAGTGATGCCGGCTTTATCATATCCGACTCCTAATACCATCTCGCCACGATAGGAAACAACATTAGAAGTGTAGTAAATAGTGGCAACCGCATCTACATAATCGGTAACCTTGGAATGATATTCACCAGAAACGGTAAAGGTGCCGGATTTGGAATCAAAATGATAAAGTAAATCAACAATCATATCTTTAGAAGCAGCACCAAAATTATCATACCCGCCCCATTCATCCATATAGAAAGATCCACAGCTTCCAGCCACTCCACCAGGATTCCATGTACCCCATCCCCACCAATCAGAACGGAACGTCCATCCGCCATTTGTCCAATTAGGTGAATAAATTTCTGATACCCAATTGTAGTTGACTGCTGGATAAGCATCTAGTTTTTTGTTTTCAAAAGAAATAAGGAAATCAAAATCTTCGGTTCCATCAAATTTCCAAGTGGCCACAGCAGAATTCCATTTGTCCCCGCTATCTGCAATCGGAGTCGTCACTAAATCAGCATTAAAGCCATTTTCATCGAGCAATTCATAATCAATAGGTGAAGCATCATCAAAGAAAGAAGACTGATAACTTCCTAAATGGTTGTTAACTTTGGCCTGGAAAATCATTATTGTATCAGTTGATTTTCTAAATCCTAGCGTTTTATAAGTGACATAAAGTTCAAAAGATGCCTTATATAGCTTAGTTTTACTATCCAATGCCATCTTACCGCAATAGCCTTCAGTAAAATTCATCAGGCCATTTGTAGATGCATAAATGCTCTCCCTGACCGTGGGCTTTTCATAAGTACTGATTCCAATTTCAAAGGAATCACTATCGGAATACAAAGTCTTTCCAGTTAAAGGAACATCAGTGTAGAGTTCTGCAAAAACAAAAATACCTTTGGTTGAAGTAGTAGCATAAAATGTAGCATAATTCTTTTCGTCTTTACTAATGGTATATGAATTAGCTTTAACTTTTTCAGTGTAGTTCTTTTCGTTCATAATACCGTCATAATCTAATAAAGGAGCTGAAGAAGAAATCTTAGTGCTAGATGAAGAACTAACTTCCACGGAGTCCGAGTCGGAATTGCTGATCTGACTAGTATCGGAATTTGAAGATGTTCCACCACAGCTAAACAACGACAATAAAATAATTGAAGAAAGAACAATAGTCTTCTTGGATTGAGTGTGTTTCATATTATAAAAAAGTCCCCCTTTTTGAATCTATTTTCATTAGAACTGTATATAGTAGAATATCTAGGCCTTAAAACTAATGAAGTCTTTTAGATTTTTTGTTTCTTTTAATTAATAGAAAGCCTCCAAAACCTAATAATACACACAATGAGATGGTAATTCCTAATATTAGCCCAATATTGCTTGTCTTTTCAGGTGTTGTTTCATCTTTTTCTTCTTGATAAACGGCATTCAAAGAATCATATTCGGTTTCCCCATTTTTGAAAGTGAGCTTTAATTTATGTATTCCTTTGGTACCTTTAAGGGTAATAACTCCATTGCTAGGAAGACAGTCAAGGCCGTCAAAAGTGAAAGAACAATCAGTCATATTTTCCGGCAAATTCAAAGAATAGGTTGCGTCATCTGTGAATGAAATATTAAAGCACTGAACATAAGCATTATTACTATCAGTATATGAATAAAAGCTTTGATTTTTAGATAATGAATTAATGAGGATATCATCTTTAGCTATTTCTTTTGGAGAAAAAATTAAAGTATCCATTTGATCATTCACTTTAAGAAGAATATTGATTACTTGTTTAGCATTCCACAGCAATCGCTCTTTTGAAAGGCTCCCATTATTCAAAGCTGTGAGAACCTTTTGAACATTACCCGATAATGATTGAACCGATGTTCCTGCTAATAGATTATCAACTTGGGAGCTGGAAGCATTCCAATCCGTAATACATACTCCATTGAATCCCCATTCGTCTCTTAGCAAAGAACTTACAAACTGATAATTGGAAGAAACATATTTTCCATTCGCTTGATTATAAGAAGTCATGATGGAATAAGGGTGAGCTTCTTTCACAGCAATTTCAAACCCCTTAAGATAGACTTCACGTAAGGCTCTTTCGGACACTTGAGCATCATAAGAAAAACGATTTGTTTCCTGTGAGTTTACGGCAAAATGCTTTAAACATACAGCCACTCCCAATGATTGGCATCCGTTTATTATATTTGAGCTGAATTTTCCTGAAATGAGAGGATCTTCACTAGCATATTCAAAATTTCGACCTCCAAGAGGATTACGGTGAATATTAATAGCGGGAGCCAACCACATCTGAATACCATCTTTTTTAGCTTCGGCTCCAACCGCCTGACCATATTGATAGGCGAGTTCTTCGTTCCACGTTGATGACAGCATCGTCATGCAAGGATACCAAGTTGATGTTGTACCATCAGTAAGTCTTAAACCAGCAGGTCCGTCACTACAGCCAATATTTGGGATACCGTAAATACTATTAATATTCTTTCCGCCAAAACCTCCTACCGATGTAGAAGAAGAACCAATATCAGTTGTCAGCTGACAAAGGTTAGCTAAATCCTCATTGCTAAGTTGGTTTAAAAAGTCATCAATAAGGTCATTATTTTCATAGACTTCTTTGAAAGTAATTGTATCTTCAGAAGCAGCTTCTTTTTCTTCATGCCGGCCAAGAATTTTAGCTTCTTTTTTATCATCATTATGTGGCTCATAAGATAGGCTCTCATATTCACCATCAGCTTTTAATCTACTACTTAAAGCAGTCGGTGAAAGATCGGCTATTGATGCTTCCTTAACTTCATCTTCGGCTAAATTATAAGAATAAACGCTTGATGAATTTTGAGCTTCTTTTACTGACGATCCTAAAAACAAATTATAGGTTCCCTTTTCTAAAACATAACAGTGGTTACTTATAGCACCGGTATCATCAAACGAAGCAAAGTCATCCAAATCGAATGAAACATTAAGAATCTGACTTTGATTAGGACTTAGCAAATCAGATTTGGCAAATCCGACAAGATTCATTGCTTCTTTGCCTAACCGGCCTTGCGGTTCTGATAAATATAACTGGGCCACTTCTTTTCCAGCCACTTTGCCAGTATTAGTTACTTTGATACTGACGTCTATCTGATTTCCCGCCTGGGTAATATTTTCGGCACTCATTTCAAAGGTCGTATATGAAAGACCATAACCAAAAGGGTAGCAAACCTCAGCATATGTGGGATCAAAGGTTGAAAAATAACGATAGCCGACAAAAATATCTTCGCTGTATTCAATGATATGGTTTCCTGATCCGAAATTTGAAGAGGAAGGATAATCCTCATAGCTTTTTGCCCACGTGTCAACTGTCTTTCCAGATGGATTGGTTTGACCGGTGAGAACATTGGCTAAAGCAAATCCAGAAGCATAGCCGGCATAATAGGCACAAACAATCGCTCCAACGTCTTCTTCAATTAACCAAGAAGTATCAATCACACCACCCGTATTTAAAACAATTACAACATTTTCATTCCCGTAATTAGAAATAAGAGTGGCAATATCCTGCTTTTCAGTATCTGACAAATAATAATATTTACTTTCGGAATTATCGGCGCCTTCAGTTGTGATCCTAGATACTACATAAATGGCTTTGTTATAGTCACCAACAGTATCAACGGCAGCGTTTTTATAACTTTCTATAAGTTTATTGGATAAGGCTTTTTTTAAGCCAACATCATAATTCACAGTCAGGGAATTATTGACTTCTCCCGAACCTTTTCCACCCATATAGGTATAGGTCATTCCTTTACCGACTCCAAGGATTCTATCTTCAGAAGTAAAAGGAAGAACCGAATAGTCATTTTTTAGAAGAACAATTCCTTCATTGGCAATATCAGAGGCTATTTCTCGGTTTGAAACAATGGCACCGGATATTTTCTTAGTAGGATTAATTAAAGAAGAAAGGGGACACTCGGTATTAGAAAAAGCAGGCAAAGAAAAAGCCGTTAAAACGGCCAGCAGTTCTCTAATAGCTTTGCTCATAAAGCATTCCTCCTTTAGCATCAATCTAACCATAATGATTATGGAGCTTAATTTTCGAATCAAGAACATTAAAAATAAAACTTATTCAAAAATAAGCATAATAGATAACTGCACACAAAAGACTCGTATCAGTATCTAATTAAAATAGAAAGAGTTGCTTTCTATCTTTTTTTGCAATGCTTAGTATCAATTAAGACACGGTTAAGCTTCTTATCAGAATAATGGTTAAGTTTCTTAACTAATACAGGATCACTCTTTTTCATTTCTTCAAGACTCTGAGCAATCATGCTTTGAACCTTATCAGCAATTTCCTTCGTAGAAAGATTCTCATAATCCTTAGGATACAAAGGAGTAAGGAAACGAACCTGAATCGGATAAGCATGATAATGATAATGAGGATTAAGAATTCGATCCGTTAAATATAAAGCCACCGGACAAATGGGAAGATTGTTGTTTACTGCGACCTTGAAGCTTCCAGGATGGAAGGTTCCTAACTTGAAATCCGGTCCTAAAGATCGTGTCCCTTCAGGGAAGATAACATATGAAAGCCCATTGTTTCTATTCAAAATGCTTTCGATGTTTTTAATTGCTAATATCTCACTTCTTAAGTCTTCACGATCAATGAAGGTACCATTCAATGCAATATTTGTTTTACCAATTATTGGCATTTTTGTGGCTTCTTTTTTAGCCATGAATCCTATTGGACGGTCAGAGATAGCAACCATTGTTATCGGATCCCCATTTGAGGTGTGATTGGGTGTAAATAAAACCTGACCTTTAGGGAGCTTCTCCTGTCCCGAAATATAGAAGACAGCATGAAAAGAAGAATGGTTGATATTCTTAATCAGTCTTTGGAACCGATTGAATTTTTCGTTCAAATCAAAATTTTCAGGATGCTTGCTTGTCTTATTAACATAAGGCATGTCATGAATGATGTGTGGAAGAGCGGAAAACACTAATCGTAAATATTTCATTTCATCTAATCCTTCTTAACACTAGTCTTATGAGAGATAAAGATATTGACTGATAAAGAATTGATGATGGCCATACGGATATAGAAGCCACTCTTTTCCACATTGCCGGAATCATTGAAAACCAAATTGACATAGTCATTGAAACTATAGACGAAGGATTTCTTGGAAGGATTAAAGATAACAAACATCGTGAAATCATTGAAATTATAGTTGATCTTCACCGATCCTTCAGGAAGATTTTCAAAGGTAATATTAGTAGCTAAATTATCATATTCACTATCTGGTAAAGTATAAAATCTCTTAACAAATTTGACGGCATCGCAAAAGAAATAATAGAGATTCTTCCTACTATTCAGCAATGAATAATCAAAGCCGTTTACTTTATCACCGGAATTATAGGAATTTGCAAGGCCGCCCTTTGAGTGACCGATTTCCTGTCCTTCATGAAAGAACGGAATACCACAGGCTAATAAGACAGCCATGTTGCACATCTTGATTCTCTTTAAGATTTCTTCCGGCTTATCATCAACGCAGCAAGAAGTCAATTTATCAAAAAGGGTATTGTTATCATGGCATTCCACATAATTGACAGATTGACCAGGCTCTGTAAACATCGGTGGGAAAGCCAAAGCTACTGAGGATCCTAAAAAGACGTGTTTAAAGCCATCAAGATAATTGACATCACCTGAAAGATAGCCTTTGACTAATATTTCGGATCCAGAGCTTTTTCCTTTAACGACATCACGGAAACGGTCGTTGAAGAAAGAGCAGAAAGGTAATTTGTCAGCATTGAAGTAACTGCCTTTCTGATCAGCGGGAAGATTAGTCCACAAATCCCAGCCTTCACCATAGAACATAATGTTAGGCTTGATTTTCTTTAAAGTGTCATAAGCTAATTTCAAAGTATCAACATCAATGATTCCCATCAAATCAAAACGGAAACCATCGACATCATAGAAATCAATGAAATGAACTAAGCAGTCCACAATCAGTTTTCGGACCATATAGTTGCGGCTTTCAATGTCATTGCCACAGCCAGAGCCATTAGATAAAGTCTGATCACCGTTATAACGGAATGTATACTGAGGGACTAAAACGGATAAAGAATTATAGGGTTCCGAGAAAACGTGATTGAAGACCATATCTAAATTGACACGCAAACCTTTTTGATGAAGAGAGCCTATCAATTCACGTAATTCCAAAACTCTTTCATAAGGATCATTCGGGTCAGTGCAGTAACTGCCTTCTGGAGCAAAGAAGAAAGCAGGATCGTAGCCCCAGTTATAGGAATTGCTAGGATGATCATCATCAATGGTCTGGAAATCATAGACGGGCTGCAACTGAACATGAGTCACGCCTAAAGAAGCTAAATAATCTAATCCGATAGGTTCATTGGTCTTAGTCTTATAACCAGTCTGACTCAAGCCTTTATAAGTGCCTTTATCAGGAATCGAAGTAAGACTAGTCATATCTCTGACATCACATTCATAGATAATTGATTTCATCCTATCCGAAAAAGCCGGTAAACAATCATCGAAGGTCAGAACCTTTTTGACTCTCTCAGGATTAATGACAAAAGCATGCTGTGAATTGCTGTCTAAGGAATAGGCATATGGATCAACTATCTCCTGAGTCTTGCCAAAGACCGTGACTGAATAAGTATAACGGGCTTCATCTAAATCACCAGTCACTGTCAAGGAGAAGACACCGGTATTCATATCATGAACTAGATTAAGGCATTCATCGATAGAAGAGCCTTTTCTTTTTAGATTAAGAACAATCCTAGTAGCAAAAGGAGAGAAAACCCGGAAAATGGTTTTATCAGAGGCATAAATCGCCCCTAATTGCCCATCATAACGGTATTTTGCTTCAAATTCCTTCGTTCTGCCTAAGAAGCCAATATCAACCGGAACTGAGAAATTATGGGGAGTGAGAAGAGTATAGCTAAGTCCAGGAACGTAATTGATTCCTTTGACGACAACCGTATAAATATAACTGGATGTCGATTCACTCATACTTACCGGAGTCACCTGGCAGAGATATTTGCCATTTTCGTATAAATTGAAATACTTCAAAGCAAAGGAAGAGAAATCCTTGTTCACATATACTTCAATGACATTGCTGCTTTTGGCCGTGGCCTGAATTAAAGCTTTTTCCATTTTGATCAATTATTTATTACAATCTTCCTCATATAATATCACAATCGCCCCGGCTTCTTCGTCGTGAGTTAAGGAAACAAACGATTTTGTAGGCAAACCATTCAAATAAAGACTTGGCTTTCCAGTTTCATCTTCCCGGATTTCAAGACAGCGATAGTCGACTTGTTTATCACCGCTGGCTTTGACATAACTTTCTTTGACCGCAAAACGTGAAGCTAGAAAAGAGGCTTGATCATGAGAATGAAGGTATTCCTGATATTCAGACTCAGAAAGAACTCTTTTAGCCAATTCTTTTTGTCCTTCATATCGAGAAATCTTTGCTAGATCAATACCAACTCCAACAATCCTCATACGTGCTCCAATAATGAAGTAGCCTTAGGCAGAGTCGAAATCGCACTAGTGAATTCTTTCATCGTCGAATATTTCATCTTCGAAATAGAATCCACCATGCTCGTATAGGGAATATTATTTGAGTAAGCAGCAGCAAAGTTTGAAACAGCGGTCTTAGGAACAGCTAAGTACTTTAAAGCTGTGCAGTAATAGTTATTGCTGACACGGGAGAGATCTTCACGGCTGTACCGCTTCTCTAAAGCAGAGAGATAATCAGTTAAAAAGATTCCTAAGCGGTTCTTGTCTGAGCATTTCATAGTTAAGAGAATAAAAGCATCCTCGTCTCCTTGCAACAATTTTGCTTCTAAAAGATCTCCGTTTATGCCTCTTAGGCCATTTAGGAAGTTATTGTTGGAAGTGAATAAGAGAGGCAAAAGCAATTCATACATTGAGAAAGAAAGGACGCCATAATCTTCATATACTTTCTCTCTCTTTGGAAGCTTAATCCCTAAAGACATGACATCATAAGGATAGGGTAAATGCAATGTCCTGTTGAAGTGAGCTACCTGAGAATAGTCTTCCTGATATTCAAGTTTCTTGTTGTAGGTAGTAGTAAAGCTAGGCACACGCAATTTACTGACCTGATCAATGACTTCGCCTGGACGGAAGTCTCCGGAAATGATCAGAGTCATATGACTGGCGGAATAATATTTGGTTTGGAATTTCTTCAAAGCGGAAGCATGAATAACCTTGGCCTGTTCCTCATTAGGAATGAAACCTAACTTAATAGGAGATTCGCTGAAAAGATTTTCAACACAGGTCATCTTAGTAAGAATAAAAGGATTATGTGAGCGGTTAAAGAATAAAGAAGCATTCACTTTCTTGAATTCTTCGACATCCATTTCATTGAAATCGAAAGAACAGATTTTATCTAAAACAACCTTTAAAGCCTTAAAAACATCTCCTAAGGTATCAAGAGTAAAACAGGTGGAAGAATAATCCAAAGTACTGTCACCAATGACAGCCATTTCCTTCAATTCATCCTTAGTCTTCTCCGACATAATCATCTTTTCTAAGAAATAAGCGGATCCGAAGGGAATCTTGCTGGAATTGATTTCCTCATCATGAGAAAAGCCACCTTGCCCAACATAGATCAAAGCACTCTTCAGCTGACTTTTGCGGGGGATGAAAATTACATTCAGACCATTAGCCAGTTTCTGCTCATAGAAAGGACAGCCCATGTGTCCTAAATCATTTTTGATCATTACTTGTTGCCTTTCTGTTTAAAAGCCGTAAAGATAGCAAGCTGTTTCAAAGAAGAAACAAGCTTCTTGGCTTCTTCAATTGTGACATCCGGTTCAGTAAAGAAGGTTTCATCCTGAAGGTGGAAATCCTGAAGCAAAATCAATTTACTGATAGCTGCATTGACATCCATTGCTAATCGAACCTGATCGAGTTTTTCATCCTGAATGGCTTTAGCAAAATATGAATCCAGGTTGAGATTCTTCAGTTCCTTGATGATCAAATCATAGTTTAGAGAAAGGCGAGAACCGGAAGAGGTGATTTCAAAGAATGCCTGATTTGGATTAATAAAATGGTAATAGCAATTAACCTGAAGATTGAAATGTTCTAGGAAATAATCCTGAGTAGCTGATTTCAATACTTTAAAAGCAATCTGAGTCATTAATAATGTCTTACTGTCTTTAATGGCATCAAAGGAGTAGACAAAGCCAATATCCTCATTGACAAAATTGCCAGAAGTCACTGATTCACTAGTAACCGCATAGGAACTATTCAAGTCAGAAAAATCGGTATCAAACTGGGGGAGCAAGGCTAAAACATCACTCTTAGGCTCCTGTCCTAAGAAAATATAAGTGCCGCAGCTTGATTTCTTGATGGTCTCAAGCAAAAGGCTTTCATCATCCATAGTCAGGTCATGAAGAAGCTTTTCATCTAGAATCGGAAAGCAATGAGGTAAGTTCAGTGTGCCCTCTAAAAAAGAAGAGGAATCTTTATTGTATAAGTGAGCGACATCTAAGACTCGAGCCTTGGCAGTCTCAAAATTCTTCTCTTCTTTTTTGAATCCAAGTTCAAAGACATCATTGAAAATAGTTAATCCCTTTTTATATGGATCCGAAAAAATAAAGTTCAGGGACTTATTCTGAGCCTGAGATAAACGGCCTTCTAGAACATATCCGGAAGCAAAACTGTAAGCAAAGAAAGTCAGTTTTCCGCCGGCATAGCTTTCCAGTAACTTCTTATCCTGATAGCAGGGTGAAAGATTAAGAAGCTGAGCTAACAAAGCTAATTTCTCGAAATCCGTGTCTTCTCTTTTTAAATAGACTCGTTTGATTATGACTCTCTGACCATAGCCTTCTGTGAATAGCACTCGATTGTCGTTCATTGGTTTTCCTCCATCGGCATTCGTTTAGTAACCACGTATTTTCCGCCCTGAGCCTGCATGATGATGCCTTCCTGAAGCATCCTGACTAAGAAGGTATCGACTTTGGAATATGTCAGAGCAAAGTTACGCATCAGTTTGGATTTAGCAACGATTCCCGTCTTCATCACGAATTCTTTGACATCCGCATATAAGTCTTCACTAGTCTTGGCATCTCCGACTGTGGCATCCTCTTTCTTGACTTCCAAATCCAGGAAAGCGGGATTATAGGAAGGAGCACCAGCCTGCTGCTTAAGATAAGTAAGAACTTTTTCCATATCGGAATTAGAGATAAAGGGCGACTGAGCACGGATCAAAGCTTTCTTGCCTGGACATTTGAAGAGCAAATCACCTTTGCCTAACAAAGTCTCAGCCCCGTTTTCATCCAAGATGACACGGCTATCCACATAAGTGGAGCAGGATAAGCCAATACGGCAGGCTATATTAGCTTTGATGACCATCGGAATGACATGCTTGTCAGGACGCTGAGTAGCAATAATCAAATAGATACCAGCCGCTCGAGCCTTCTGGGTAAGACGCTGAACATAGTCAGCTACCTCATCGCCGGAGGTCTGCATCAAATCAGCGAATTCATCAATGACACAGACAATGTCTGGGAGTTCTTCCATCTGATCTTCGCGGTTGATACGCTTAGAACGGTATTCACTGATCTTGACACAGGACCAGTTCTTGAAGACGGTATAACGACGATCCATTTCCTCACAAAGTTTCTTTAGGCCATTGATGGCAGCGTCACTATCAGAAATAACCGGACAATAAAGGTGAGGCTCCATGGCATACTTAGCAAATTCAACTTGCTTAGGGTCAATCAGCATCAGCTTAAGCTGATTAGGATAGTTTCTCATGATCAAAGTCATGATCATGCAGTTGACTAAAACGGATTTACCAGAACCGGTAGTGCCGGCTACTAATAAGTGTGGCATCTCATCAAGGGGGAAGGTAACAGTAGTGCCGGAGATTTCTTTTCCAATAGGTAAAAGCAGGTTCTTGGTTGTATTCTCTTCAATGACTCTAAATGATTCCTTAAATGGAACACCCATCGGAACAGCGTTTCCGATTTCAATACCAGATGTATCCTTGCCTTCAACAACAGTTTCAATTCTAACTGACTTGTCACCTTGCAAAGCTCGCTGAAGTTCATTGACTAAAGAAGCAATCTTATCGCTTCTGACTCCTGGCTCAGTCTGAATATTGAATCTTGTGACAGAGGCTCCGATCGTGAAAGAGATGGCTTTAGCGGCAATTTTGAAATCATCGAAGACTTTATTGATGATTTTAGCTTTGTCCTGAGCGGCGGAGGAATTGACAGCCAATTTATCAGAATCATCGATATCGCTTAATAAAGCATCACTGGGAAGCTTATAGTTATAGGTCTTGGGTTTATCAGAAACAAAACGCATCATGGAGGCTTTCTTCTTGTCTTCTTCCTGAGCTCTCTTCAGTAATTCTTCCTGTTCGGCCTTTTGCTTCTGTAAGAAGAATTCATGCTCTAAGCGAGCTTCTTTTTCCTCTTCAGTCTCAGCTGGTTCAGGTGCTTCAGCAGCGGGCTGATTCTCGCCTGTCACATCAAAATCAGCGGCTTTGGTTTCACGGTAAGTCGAAGAATTAACTTCCTTAGCCTGTTCCTGAAGCGGATTGATGTTAGAAGGCTGAATAATAGGAGCCTGAGGCTCTGGTTTTTCAACTTCAAAAGTGGAAGCATCACTGGAAGAGGCGTTTTCTTTGAATCGTTTGGCGCGATAGCTAGCCGTTCTTTCATCTTCATTGTCAAGAGGCTCACCCTCTCTGCTTTTTTCCTGTAAGAAAGAAGAAACCGGTGAGAGGGTGTTAGTAGTGGCAGAGGCAGTGTTTTCCTGCCTGACTTCCTGAATAGGTTCAACTGGTCGAATGTCAGGCTTTTCTTCAATAACAGGGGCTGGGGAAGATTTTGTGATTTTAGGGGCAGAGGAATCTTTAGGAAGAAGAGGCTGATCTCTCATTTCTGGAACAGCCGTAAAGGTCATGGTGTTAGTAAAGCCACCCTGATTAGGATCCGGTTTAACATCTTCGACTTCATTTCTAGTTGTAATAGTACCTTGTGTTACGGGGCTCTTGCTCTTATCGCTGATGCTGTAATCAGAACTCCAATTAGTTGGGAAGGGTTTAGTAAAGGCAGGGTCACGACTGATAGGAACCGGAGTTTCTTCATCCGAATTGTGTTTCTTGCTCTTTTTCTGATAAGGAGAAAAATAGCCCACTTTTTGGGCTTTTTCTCTTTTAGCTTCAATGATGGCATTCTTCAGAGGCTTAAAGAACATACAGAAGATACCAATCAGCAAACCTAGAGACAATAAAACACCATCTCCGATATAACCCCACATCGGATTAAAAAGTGTAACTAACAGAGTACCTAAGTAGCCTCCCCCTAAAGAAGAAAGCGACTGATAATTATCAATTTGGAAAGGATAACGGGCAAAAGCGATTAGACGATCAGCATAAAAGCTGTTCAATTGCGTAAAGGAAAGGGTCTTGTCACTCAAGACAAAGGAATAGGAGCCAAAAGCCAACAGATTAATAAAAGCTAAAGCAAAGCCTAACCAAAAAAGGCCTTTTCCTTTAACCGGGAAGCCTTTCTTGGAATAAATCATCCTGATACCTAAAATAGCAAACATGGTAAAGACAAAAGGATAGAAAACACCAAAAAGATAAGCGCCTATATAGGTCAAAAACTCACCAATAAAGGTCTGACCAGTCGCTCCTATGACGCATAAGAACACCAAAACAAACCCACCGCATACCATAAGCCAATCTTTAAGGCTGATTTTATTATCTTTTTCGTTTTCGTTATTCATGTTTTTACCTAGCAATAGACACACAAAAGTATAACATGAAAAGTACTATAAAAAGAGATTATTTATAGATATTTATATATATAAGAAAAGTTAAATAAAAGGTAGTTGCTTTGTTAAAAAAGTAAAGGAATCAATTCTGAGGAATAAGCTGAGTTATCTCATCATCATTGGTTTGAATAGCTAAAGAGGAAACAGTTAAAGTACCGTTTTCAGCTCCGAAAGCTACGCAGGGGTTTTTAAGAACAGTCTGAGTAATATAGTTTTGATTCTTGTAGTAAAAATAGGCTGTTCCGTTATAAACCACCAATTTGAAATTAAATCCGGAGTCCGCTTGAGCCACTTGGCTTTCAAAAATCTTCTTGATGCTGTTATTGGTGGACCACCAATAAGTATCATATAAAGGAGTCGCCTCACTGCCTTGGTTCTGATAAATGATCTGCAGTGTATTATCACTAGCCCAGTCTTTCATTCCTTGGCTAACAAAGATTTCCGCAAAACCGAAATTCTTAGTGGCAGTGAAATCCAGATGTCCGGTAATAGCAATGTTTCCCTGATAAGCCTGGTCATCATATAAGCAATAGAATGAACGGCTATTGACACAAGAGGTGCTGCCGGTAATCGTCAAGGAATCGCTTTTAGGAGTATATGATAGCCAGTTCAAGGAAGAATCATTGAGTTGTTCAAAGCTTTTATCGGTAACTGATTTAGGCAATTCAGTCAAAGTAAGTTTAGTACCTAAAAGTTCAGTGTAGATGTGATAGGAAGTAAGCAAAGGATGTAATCCATCTGCTCGAAGCAAGGAAGTATCAGCCGTGCCGTCTTCTTTGGTAAAGGCTGAAGGTGAATCCAAGTAAGTCATAAAAGAAGAGTTAGTGGAGCAATAAGTCTTAGTCAGTTCATTGACTCGCTTATCTTCGGAAACATTGCCCTTGAAGGCATTGCTAGGTTCTATGCCAAAATAGAAGATCTTCGTGGATGGCAAGTTAGTATGAATGGATTCAAAGAGCCTGACTAATCTTTCTTCTGTTTCATTTGTTGTGCATTTGTCGTCATTGATATCATTGGTTCCAATATGAATGACAACATTCTCAGGTTCGAAAGGATAAACCAGCTTCTGAGAATAATAGTACCAGTCATCAGCGGTAGTGGCTGAGATACCCATTGAGAATACGTTGTATCCGGAATAGAAGGAATTGAAGTTTGTGAAGAATTCGTCGGTGTCAAAAAAGGAATCGCCCATAAACAAAGTCCGATGGTCTTCAGGATAGGAGGCAGCAGTATAAGAAGAGAAACGTCTAGCAACCTTAGCTGCAAACTGATCAGTATCAACTGAGACATAGAAGTCACAATCAAAGTCAGCGTTAGAAGCATTGACCAAAGTCTGGCCGACCTTCAAACCGGTCACTACACCATCATCTGTTATAGAGCAAATGGCTTCGTTAGCAATATTAAAAGTGAGCTGTGAGGCATACTCCGGTTTACTGTATTCAATGGTCAATTTTCTTTCAAATCCCAAAGGCAAATGTGTAAGAGGAATACTTAAAGTTCCTTTGTCGACAGAAGTAGAAACAGAAGAGGAATCAACTATGGAACTGAAGCTGTCGCTAGAAGAGCTAGCCGAGGAAGAAGACTCCTTAATTGATGACTCCTGACCGCAGGAAGAAATGCCAAGAGAAAGCAAGACCAGCAAAGCTAAACCAAGATTTTTTCTCATCATAATTGCTCCTATTTTTGATTTACAAGACTTTTCTTGAAATCGAAGGCAGACCCTTTTTCATTAAGACTCATCAGATTACAGCTTTTAATACCATCAACATAGACGTTGTCTTTAGAAATGACATTGAGTTTTCCGATGTAAAGACTTCTCGGACTGTCTTTACTGTTTCGGCCATGGAAGAAATAATAATAATCATTGTCTTTCTTAATCCAACAGCCATGGCCAGTGGAATAAAGGGATTCAGTAGGCAACTCATGAATGATAGGATTATTCTGATATTTGGCATATTGACCTAAAGGCTGTTCACTGAAAGCAATGCCTACTCCGTACTGACTATTAGTATAACTATTGCAAGAATAGGTCAAACAATAAACAACTTTGCCTTGAAGATTAAGTTTAACAGTTGAACTTCCTTCAGTCCATCTACGGTTTGGAAGCAATCCGTTACTGTTTTCATAGTCAAAGACATGCCCATTTTCCCATTTCTGAGGTTCTAAGCCATAGGCTATCAATTGCACATACTTGTCTTTGCGTTTTCCTTTGTCATACCCAATAAATTCCTCACTGACAGTAGGCATAGTTGGAAAGGCAGAAGAAGTCCACCATTTGTTGTCAAGTTTGGCACCTAAGACATGACTTTCTTCAATGTATTTATGAAGTGATTTGTCATAAACACAGTTCTTATAGCAGCAGCGGGAATAGTAAAGATAAATGTCATCACCATCAAAAGTCAGGCTAACATCGATTGAAGGCACAAAAACACCAGTCTTAGCCTTCAAAGAATCTTCGTAAGTCAAATTATCAGCAAAGACATTAGAAGCCACCTCATTGATATCATGATATGAATAATCGAAAGGATAATAATCCAAAGGCCGATTTGTAATGTTGATAAAAGGACCTTCTGGGGATTTAGAAACAGCTACACCAATCTTAGCACATTCGGTAAAACCAGCGTTTTGAAAATATTCAGCTACTAATTCTTTCTTTAGTCTTGCACTGTAGAAAAGATAGTAATAGCCATTATGAGGATTAAAGTAGCATTCAGGTGCCCACAGCCAATCACTGAACCAACAGTTGATTGAAGTGTCTAAAGCATACGAAACAAATTTCCAGTTGATTAAATCATTGGATTTATAAATATTAAACGGCTTACCATCTTCATTTGTGCAATAGCAATAGTATCTTTTTGATTTATCGTCAAAAAGGACAAAAGGATCGGCTCCTAGTACTTTCATGGGATAATGCTTTCTTAGATTATTTCTGCAAGAGAGAAATAGCTATTAATATTTGTTTCATCACTGCCACCGGTTTTGACTAGATAGTTGTCAGTATTGGATTTGGTTCCCGAACTAGACGTGACATTGTTATAGTCAAAGCATAGTTTTAAGTTAGCAGTATCATCGATTCCTAAATCATCATAAGAGATATACATTTCCATCGTCATTCCTTCGGATGTATTCTTGCCTTCATTGTTGACAATGCCTTTAGTCTGAACATGGTATTGAGCTGAAGTTATATATTTCTTGTAGATTAGATTCTTACTCTGCAAGCCATTATCAGAAAAGGTAGTCCCGGAATCATAAATACGAAGCAAGCCAGCCGAAGACAAAGCCAAAGTGTAACGATCAGCCACATCACCAGTGGTGGTAGCATAGATTCTAAAGTCATCGTTATTCTTATTCTGGCCCATATCACCAGTTCCCCAAGCTTCGCCATCAGTCCATAAATCGGTGTCATCTATATCCGCTGCAAAATAAAGACCGTTAGTACCTTGCTTGACATAAACCTTGTATTTGCCATCTGTTGAAGTGTTGGTTTTATAGTCTGCATATTCATTCAAAGCGCCATCAACGATGGGTTCATCAGTAACATTGACCTTAATTTTACCGGTAAAGTCACCCCAATTAGTGGAAGCTTTAACACTGATTTCCTGTTCACCGAGAGTGGATTTATCATATGAGGAAGGATAACTGACCTTTACAAGGCCAGTCGTTCCATTAGAGAATTGAGCGTTCAGATATTGGGGAAGCACAGGCTCCTGATTTTTAGTTTCATTGACAGTGACTTCCGGAATTGAAGTGATTTTCCGGTTATCATTCAATGAGATCAATTCACAGGCAGCTCTAGAGCCTAATGTAAAATTACTTGCCGCCCCAAAATGCCAAGGTTCAAACGTATTTGTATATAGGTCACTAGTATCAACAAAGGAAGTATTGGCAACATCAAGAGTGACTTGCTTTTCGATTTGACGGAGTTTATTAGAATATTTAGCACTTTTAGTTAAGGCTTCCGTAACGACAAAAGGTAGTTTCTCATTGCCAACATAGCTTCTCAAATCAGTAATAAAGTATTTGAGGGCTTTCTCATAAATATCCATATTGTCATCAAATTTGGCATCCTGTTCGCCATGAGTGAAAATACAGCCATCAATAACCGACTCATAGCCTTCAGAAGTCAGCTTGTCAATGCAAGTATCAATCAACTGATAAAGATTATCCGTCAATGGTCCCTGAGAATCACCGTTCTTGTCAGTATGAATCTGAGTCAAATTGAGTTTTGAGGAAATAGTCTCATCCTCTAAAGCAGATTTTGAATACCAATGATTAGTGAAAGTAGAACCGGAGGCCGTATACTTTACAATTACGGATTTGCGGGAATCACCATCCTTAAGATAACGGGTCTTTAAAGTTTCGCCAATTCCTAATTCCGGTCCGAATTCCGTAGCTGAATCTCCGTATCCTGGTTTAACCGGTCCGATATCGACATTATTGATGGTAGTCGGAATCTTAGTAAGCTGAGGCATAGTTAAGCCATCAGCAATGATATCAACATCTGAGTTTTCCACTTTTTGCTCATCACTAAGGTCACTGACCAAAGCCTTACCTCTGGCACCGCTTTGACCAGTAAGAATAATCAAATGAACTTTGTTGTCTTCCACTGGATCAGCATGTGAAGACGACGAAGAGATTTGCTCAGAGCTTAAAGAAGAGTTGTTGCTGATACTGGAAACACCACCACAGCTTACCGCCAAGGAACTGATTGCTACCAAAGACAAAAAAGAAATTTTCTTATTCATAAGCTAATCTCCTCTACCATAATTAAAACGTATTTGAGGAGGTGAAGCATAGCATTAAAATTAACGATAAATAATGTATTTTAAGAAATAAAAGGGGTTTCTTGATTTAAAACTAGCTATTTATTCAAAAAAATAAGAAATAAGGCTGTTTTTCTATTTTTTCTTGATGATCTTAATGATGCGACAATTGAATTCATTGAACCATGAACGCGAAAAGCGTAAGCCGACCAATCGATAATACTGACCTGAATGAACTTGATTATCAAGATCATTCTGATACTGATATTCATCCTTCAATCCTAAGAGTTTAAGTGAATAATAATGATCATGGTCTTTTAATTTATTCATTAATAAAAGTAAAGCCGATTCCTGATTAGAAGAAACGCTTTCTAAAGCCACAAAATCAGAAATGTTTGGATTCATAAGATGATAGACTACACCATCTTCAACCACGCTTTGATGATATTGATGGTACAGTTCTTTGATCTCACTTAGTTCTTCTACTTCAGATGTTTTTAAATTGTTAGGGTTCATTTCATAGCCATAAGTTCCAAAGAAAGCAATCATGGCCTTAGTCTTATAGGAAGTCAGAGGGTTATTATTGACGTGAGAGCCAATAGTCGACAAAGGATAGCCAAGTGAAGTGTTGTATTGAATACTGATTCTCTGAAGAGGATCAGATTCATCACTGGCCCAAATCTGTGGGCAGTAATAAAGTGTACCTAAATCAAACCGGGCTCCGCCTGAAGCGCAGCCTTCAAAAAGGATTTGGGGATACCTTTTAGTCAATCTTGACAGCAATGAATAGTATCCTAACACTAACCGGTGGTAGATTTCCCCTTGCTGACTGAAGGGATAGTAAGAAGAATAGTGTTCACCAATTGAGCGATTGTGATCCCACTTAATATAGTCAACCGGGTATTCGTCTAAGAATAAAACCATCTGCTGATAAATGCAGTCGACGACTTCAGGATTAGAGAAATCAAGAACCAGCTGATGCCTAGAGATAGTCATAGCTTTATGGTTATACCCTAAAACATATTCCGGATGTTTTTTGAACAAATCGCTGTTAGGATTGACCATTTCAGGTTCAAACCAAATACCGAATTTCAGCTTCTCCTGATGACAGTAATCAATCACCCGATGCAAGTCTATTTTTGAAGAATTGACATGCCAATCACCTAAGCCATCATAATCATCATTCCGTCTGCCAAACCAGCCATCATCTAAAACAAATAGTTCAGAACCAATTTTTTCACTATCTTTAATGTATGATATTATTTTGTCCGTATTGAAATCAAATAAGCAGCCCTCCCAGGAGTTAAAGATTATCGGTTTATAATTATGATCAATCTGCTGATTGATAATATGCTTTTTGATAAATTGCTGACAGACTACTGATAAGCCATCAACTCCGCAGGAAGAATAGAACATCAAGGCTATAGGTGTTTCAAATTTTTGCCTTGGAGCTAATTGATAGTCAAAGTCCTCATCATTGAGGCCATAAAGAATACGTAAGCTTTTAGAGTAGTCGCTGAAGGTCCTGAAAGTGAAGTTTCCGCTATAGATTAAGTTAAAACCGATAACTTCACCAGTTGTCATACTCGCGTCCGTAGAAGAAAGAAAAACAAAAGGATTCTCTTCATGAGAGCTTCTGCCATAATTAGAGCTGATTCTTTGTTCACCCTGAACAACCGGATTCCGGTTCCAGTTTCTCTCATTAGCCCACACACCATCAAAATGATTAAGAGTATAAGAAGATGAAAGCAGGTCTAATTCTAAAGAAAAAGCCCGTAATAAATGCAGGGATTCTTCTCCTTCATTAATGATTTGAAAGCTTTTACTGATTACATCAAAACCTGTGAATATAGTTAGAGAATAGACAAGCTTTACCGGCGCTTCTTGTTCCTGAAGCGTTATTTCCAAGGTCTCACAGTCTTTCTTCTTAGTTCTGATTCCAGGTAAATCTTTCAGTTCCTTGATTCCGTCAAAAATTTGATAAGAGGAAAAGATAAAACTAGTTTGATATGAACCTGTTGGATTTTGAATGATTATCGGAGCACCTCTTTTATCAAGATAGCCATGGGTAGCTATCTCCAAAGAGGCCGTAGTAGATTTAAAGTGATCAGGAAAAGTCTTCTCTTTATTACTATCAGTATCAAAGTATTCAGTTGAGCAATTGTCAATATCCCCACCTCTTAAGCTTTCCTTAGATAACTCCTCATTCAAATGGGGACCATAATACAATGTTTCTAAAAAGCCTTCTTCATTTAAAAGAAAAGAATAGGTAATCGAACCATTATCGAGCGTGAAGACCTTAGTCTTCTGATTGAAAGTAATCATTAAAGCCTAGTTTCCTTCTGTTAATTGATTTTAAGAGACTTAAAGTAAGTTTCGGAATCGGAACTGAAGAGACCGACTCTTCCTTTCAAATTAGATACATTGGCGGTGTAATTGATAACTAATTCGCCATCAATGTAAAACTGATAATTGTTATCATTCTGAACAACTTTCAAAGTATGAGAAGTATTAAGACTAAAAGCATGCGAGACACTCTTCAGGTTCATCGAATAATTGAAGTCCACTAAATTGACATAGGCATTACTGGCATCCACCGTAAACTCCAATCCTCTGAAAGAATTGGTATTATCCTGACCATCGGCATCATCGGCACAATTAGTGGAATAATCAGTAACATTCATTGCAATGCCGGAAAAGCCAACTGAAGAGAAAGAATCAACAGCAAGGGTGGCTTCCACAGTAGCATTGTAATAAGAACCGGAAGTGAACAATCCACAGGCGTTTTGATTGTCAGTGAAGATTCCGTTATCGGAAAGATTCATTTCATTGCGGGTCGTAAAGGAAGATAAATCAGTCTTGGAATTAAAGCTGACATCTAAAGAGGAGTTTTCCTCAGCTAAAGAATAGGTAAGCTTATTGAAGGAGAAACCATCTCCAACACAGACTAAAGAAATATTATGTTGGCCATGAGATAAAGAGACTTGCTTTAAGGTAACCTGAGAATCTCCGTTTTTAATTCCAGAGGCTGTAGAAGTAATCGAGCATTCAGTCACATCCTGGTTATCAATCCGTAATCCAACCCGCTTTCCTAAAGAGCTGGCCGGAACTCTGATTTGAATATCATAAGTTCCTTCTTCAGAAGCATAAACACGATAGGTGGCTCTGTCATCTTTGTTGGCTAATTTTAGATTGTTAGTCCTTGTCTGAACATAATAACCAGATTTATCAACTGTTTCTAAACCGCTACCTGAAGTTAAATAAGATAATGTTTCATCATAGCTATTTGCTAAAGAAACTTCATCTGCATAATATTTGGAATCACTGCTTCCTAAAGCAACATTCGAGAAAGCAGAATAGCCTATTTCAGAATAGGTATTGTCTTTTCGATAACCCATTTTGCCAGCTTTGAAATAAGCATCTTCTAAAGCTATTTCCTCCATGGAATCAAAATAAAGATTCATCTTGCCTTTATGATATTGAAGTCTGAAAGTATGTAAGACATCAGTGCTGTATTCCTGAGGAAGAGCAACGGTTTGAATGTCTTTAGTTTCTCCCTTCAAAACTTTCTTGATATTAATCCGGCTACCATTGAAATTAAGATAGGAATAGTTTTGATCATCAATATAAGAGAAGATCATATCCCCAGTGCCGGCATTATTGAATTCGACTGTGAAGTCCTTTCCAGTAGCGGAAGAAGAAAGATAATAATTGCCTTCTTCATTGAAACCGGTAAGGTCAGTGCTCGAAAAGTCAGGTCCATTTACAAAAGGAATATCAGTCGTAGTTACACCATTGGCAACCATCTGAGACCCATTAAAAGAAAGACGGGAAAGATTAAAATAACGCTGATTGGATTTATCTAGATTATGGTAAGCCATGAAATAACTGTCCATATCCGGTCCTAAGACTGTGCAGGAATGACCTAGACCTTTGAATTCGCTGTCAGTGGATAAAACTACAGTATCTTCTCTAGTATAAGAAGAGGCTTTCATAATATTGGAACCAGCCGGACAATACGCATAATCGACTCGATAATCGCTTGAAAGGTAATGTGCACCACAATAAGTCAAATAATAGGCACCATTCCTTTTCAGCATATAGGGACCTTCATTCCAATTGCCAATCTTGCATTTCAAGAGGGTGGTATCAATGCCGTTTCCGCTGTCATCGGTAGCAAAAGAGGTTCGGTCATCATTCATCTGATAAACATTTATGGCACTTGAACTAGCGCCAAAAAGATATGAAGTTCCATTAGAATCCGTAAAGAAAGATCCATCAATGCTTCTCTCTAAATTTTCACTGGCACAAGTGAAGGGACCTTCTGGTGAATCGGACGTAAATAAATAATGTCCGTTGCCACTTGGCGAAGTGACTAGATAGAAAACACCATTGTAGTAAGTGACTTCCGGAGCAAATGGTGTTTTGCTCTCAGGGGCTGAGGAACCATCAGAAGAATAGGAATAAACATAACCATCCGGTAAGACACCGTTGGATACTGGAATCCAATTAAGTAAATCAGCGGATTTATAGGCACGGATATTGCCTCCGCCAGTGGTTGGATAAAGATAGTACATGCCATTGAAACGATAGACAAAAGGATCAGGTACTTCCTGACTTGACCCAGTCGTCATTTTTATTTTGTTATCATAAAAAGTTGCGATATCATCATATTTTCCCAATTCTTCATCACTTGCCATAATAGGTGTTTCCTCCTGATAAGAATCATCAGTAGAAGACTGTGAAGTAGAAGCATTATCAGAACCCGTAGATGGAGTGCTGCCACATCCAACTAAAGGACAACACAAAAGCGACAGCATAACAATCCACGAAGTTTTTTTCATAGAGCCTCCTTATTATAAGCAGAAATCAATCAGCTAAAAGACTTGGTCCATCCTTTTCTTCCTGGAAAGTAGGTTTATAGCCTTCAACATGAGGAAATCCAGTCTTCTCATCAAAAATAAGCTTATCCATAAACAAATGCCTAGTATTGAAATTATCATCAGATGAGAAAGCGTGATAATAAAGCCATAACTCCCCTTTATCATCCTGTAAAATTGAGTTATGTCCCGGTCCTACAGTTTCTTTGTCAGAATTAGTTCCGGCCCAGATGACATTGTCGCCATTAGTGACGCCATTTCCGCTTCCAGTCAGTACACGATTCTTAGAATCCACATAGGGTCCGGTGATATTCTCGCTTCTTCCACAATATACTCGGTAAGTGGAATTCTTGCCTTCGCAGCAAGTGCCTGAGCTTCCAAAATAGTAGTAATAGCCATCATGTTTGATGATATAGCTGCCTTCATAAGTAGAGCCATCCCAGTTGCCGACTTTTCCAGCAATCAGAATCTTATTTTCTTTCTGATAAGTGACGCCAGCTTTTAAATCAGTTCCATCAACACCGTCATATAAACCCATTCCATCAGCTGTTAATTGAACCAAATAGATTCCCTGGAAGGAACCGAAAGCCATATAGATAGAACCGTCGTCATCAAAAAGACAAGGATCAATGGCGTTTTCGACCCCGATTTCCTTATATGTGAATAATTTCCCTTGGTCGGTATAAGGACCGGCAATATTGTCAGCTGTTGCATAGCCAATGCCGACACACTTGCCCCAGCCACTCAAAGAATAGTAATAAATCCATTTGTCACCGATTTTTTTCACATCGGGTGCCCAGACTTCAATACCATTGGTGTTGTCATAAAGTTCACTTCCCCAAGAAGGGACAGGAATAATACTGTTGCTGTAAACTGAGAAAGAGCAGCCATCCTCGCTACGCAAAACGACACGTCCAGTAGCAAAGATATAGAAATACCCATCATCACCTTTAACAATGCTAGGATCAGCGACTTCACTTTTATAAGAAAAACCGCTGTTGGTGACATTCACAGGATTGGAATAGGTTCCGGAAACATATGAATGAGGGTCTGAAGAAGATTCTTCAGTAGACGATACACTTGAAGAATTTTGATTAGAGGAAAGTTCGGAATTTGAAGATGAATTCTCAGAGCATCCCGCTAAAACAAAAAGCATCGATAAGCAAATTAAAGAACCATGTTTCATATAATTCTCCCCCTATAAATATATCTGCCTAATAATTAATGGTGTCACCGCTATTAGGATCAAAGAAAAGAATCTTATCGTCATCAAAAGTTAATTCAACATTGGTGTGGGGCTTAACTAAAGTGCCAGTAGAAATTTTAGCAATCATATCAATGCCTGCAAAAGAAGAATGCAAAAGCAGCTCCGAGCCCATCAATTCCACGACATCGCTGGTACAATTAAAAGGCTTAGTTTTGTTTCCAGTAAATTCGTTATCAAGATGGATGAATTCGGGTCTGACTCCCACTCGGATAGAATGAGGGCCAACCAAAGCAGACTGATACTTGCTTAATAAGTTAACGACAATATCGTAGAGGTTATTAGTGAAAACGATATGACTGTTCTTAACATGCAAAAGATTGTGTTTATTTTCCTTCTTATGATGAGCATTCTTCTGATAGAACAAAGTGTCCTCTTTCTGAGCCTTGTCTTTGTTAAAAGCCTGAGCGTTATGAAGCTTTGCTAAATCCGAAGTGGAAATACTATCAATAGTTAAAAGCAGACCTTTGATTTCATGCTTAGCTTTAGCAATAACGAGTGGCTTAGAATCCTTATTATCAATAATTGTAATAAGTTCTTGAATTCTCTTAGCATCATCACCAGTTAAAGTGTTAGCAACTTCTTTAAATTCGGAGAAAGCCTTAGCGGCATCAAAATTAGTTTCCTTCTTAACCACAGGAATAGCAGCTTTAGCTTGCTTAGACTTAAACAAAGAATTGAACTTGGTCTTAAAACCATGGGTCTTGTTCTGGTCAGCGTCATAATCCAAAATTCTTTGAAAAATTGCTAGAGCGTGAAGCTTTTTGAAGTTTTCTTCCTGAAGCATTCTCTCACAGTCCAAAACCTTGGCCTTATAGAAGGCATTATGCTGATCAATGAAAGATTGATGAACTGGAATCTGATATCCATTAGATAAGCTGATGATGCCATTGTTGTAAGTGCCATCAAAAACATTCATAGCCGGAGAACCAATAAAAGTAGCCACAAAAATATTTTTCGGATGGCCGTAAATTTCCTGAGGAACACCAATCTGCTGAACCCACCCCTTGGACATGACAGCAATTCTTGTAGCCATGGTCATTGCTTCGGTCTGATCGTGAGTGACATAAATCGTGGTGGCACCTATACGTTCATGGATTCTAACAATCTCACTACGCATCTGGACACGTAATTTAGCATCAAGGTTAGAAAGAGGCTCATCCATTAAGAACAGTTTAGCGTTTCGAACAATAGCTCTTCCTAAAGCTACACGCTGCATCTGTCCACCGGACAGTTCCTTAGGTCTTCTATCTAAATAGGGCCCTAAATCCAAAATAGAAGAGGCTTCAAAGACCTTATTCCGAATTTCTTCTTTAGTAAGTTTAGCTTTGTAATGAATAACTTGACCGTTTTCTAAGACTTCAAAGTTCTCATTGACAGTCTGATTGGCTGTTTTAAGTTTAGTGAGTTCATTTTGTTTTAAGACATCCATTTCGGAAAGAATCTGCTGTTTCAATTCAGCGGTCATCTCAATTGCCTTCTTAATAGGATGCTTATTTAAAAGGCCCGCTCCATATTCGGAAATATGAAGTTTAACAGCTAAATAGCCAGTTACATTAGTGTAGTTAAGGTTCTTTTCTTTGGCTTCATTAAAAGCGTCAACTAATGATTCTGGGTTCTCAATTGCTTTAGAGACTTCAGAGACTCCTAAAAGAACCTCATCTTTTTTAATCTTATCATATTTTCTGACTTTCAACGGGAAAGCAATATTATCGTAAACCGTCATCTGAGGATACAAAGCATAACTTTGGAAAACCATGGAAATATCACGGTCCTTACTAGCAAGGTAATTGGATAAGACCTTATTGATATATAGATAACCAGAGGTAATGTCTTCAAGACCGGCAATCATTCTTAAAGTAGTGGATTTTCCACAACCAGAAGGCCCAACTAAAACGATGAACTCATGTTCATTGATATCAATATTGAAATCATAAACAGCTTGAATTCCATTAGGATAAATCTTATTAACATCCTTCAGGCAGACAAAGGATTTAACATTTTCGTTTCTAATTTTGCTACTGTTTTCTTTTAAGATGGTTTTCATCTCTTTCTTGGTAAGTTGTTCATTAGTTGAAGACGGTGTTTGCTTTTCGTTATCACTCATTTTGTTCACCTCTCCTTTATCGTTAACGTATCGTTAATAGCCTTTATGATTTTCGGATCAATTTTAAACTTCCGGTCATAGGTCATCAATCCATTGACTTCCTGTTCAACATCAGTCAACTGAGTATAACAAATGCCAGTAATGCATTTGCTTTCTTCGATGGCTTTATAGATTCTCTCTAATTCTGACTGGTATTCTTTTCCATCCTTGCAGGTGGTGTAACCCCAAGCTTTAGTATTGGTGTCTTTTACAAAAGCCACTCCTCCAAATTCAGAAAGAATAATCGGCTGATTTTCGTCTTCATAGCCAGGATTAATGATATATCGTTGAATGTTTTCAAATTTTTCGATGTTCTCTCTTGTTGATAAGGCTTTGATAAAAGTCTCATAGGTCTTCGTATCACCCTTCTGACCATGGCAGTAATTGTGGACTGTAAGTAAATCGCTCTTGCAGTGTTCCCAGCCATCATTTGAAATAACTAATCTTGAAGAATCAAGAGAATGAATCAAATAATACATGGAAAGAACAAAGTTTTGAATTTCCTTATTAAAAGGAACGCCTTCAATACCCCATGATTCATTAAAAGGAGTATAGGCAATAATAGAAGGATGATTGTAATTGGTTTTTACAATATCAATCCACTCATTCATCATTCTTCGTTGAGAATAATTGTTGAAGCCATAGTTAGCGGCACATTCCTGCCAAATCAGGAAGCCTTTCCTATCACATAAATAAAGGAAGTAAGGATCAGCAGTCTTCTGGTGTATACGACAGCCGTTGAAGCCCATAGCTATCATGGCGTCAATATCTTTCTCATAGTCATCAATAGAGCCAGCCGTCAAAATACCGTCTGGATAATAGCCTTGATTCAAAACCAGTTTCTGATAAATCGGTTTGCCATTCAAAAGCACATAGCCATCTTTAGTTGTTACTTCCCTGACTCCTAGATAGCTCTTGACCGAATCAACTTTTTTCCCTTCAATGTCATAAAGATTAATAGTCAAATCAAATAAGAACGGTTTTTCAATCGACCAGACTCTTTCGTTGACAAAGTCATTAGGAAGATTAAAGACATAGGTATGCTTTTCTTCGTTGACATCAAAAATGAATTTTTTATCAAAGGCATGATCATTGACGACAAACTCAATCTTACCTTCATTGACACTAGTCTCCAAATCACAGGAGACCTGATATTTATCAAGCTTAGTAGTCAAATAGAAATTATTGATATGCTTCTTATTGACAACTTCCATCCAAACCGGTTTATAGATGCCACTGGTTCTGGTATACCAGATGCCATGACTGTTGAGTTCCCAGTCCTGTTTTCCTCTCGGAATAGAGCGATCCTGGCAAGGATCATAAACATAAACCGTTATTTCATTGTCGCCTTTTTTGACAAAAGGAGTGACATCAACTTTGAAGCCACAGTTAGCACCATAATGTTCTTTAACAAAAGCGCCATTGAAGTAAACTTCACTGTGATAGTCAATGCCTTCGAAATGAAGAATCAAAGCCTCATCTTTTGACAACTTAAGATTCTTAAGTGTCTTATGATACCAGCAGTAATCATGGAAAGAAACATCTTGAATCCCACTTAGTTTGGATTCAAAGCAGAAAGGAACATTTATTTTCTTGCTAAAATTATGTTTTTCAAACCACCGGTCTTGATGGCCAATATTATGGTCATCGAAATCAAAATCCCATTCTTCATCTAGGGAAGTAAAGCCTTTACGTTCAAAATCAGGTCTAGGATATTCGTTTCTCATGTTGTTAACCTCTTTATCTCTTAATGCCTGCACTTGCCATACCTTCAATGATCTTGTTGGACGCAATCAAATAGACAATCATGACCGGTAAGAGACATAAGACACCACCGGCTAAAGCCGTACCAATCAAATCAGAAGTCTTAGAGTTATTGATAACATAAGCCATACCGACCTGTAAGGTCCAAAGCTTGGTATCCTGAGTTCCAAACAACATCTGCGGCCAGACTAAGTCATTCCAGCCACCCATGAACCCGAACAAGCCCTGAACAAAGAGAACCGTCTTGCCTAAGGGCAATACAATCTTGAAGAAAATCTTTGGATGAGAATAGCCATCCATCTTGGCTGACTCAATCAAATCCTTAGGAATTGATTCAAAGAAAGTCTTAATCAAATACATGCCATAGACGCCACCTAATCCAGGAATGATCAACGCCAGAATTGATTTGTTTAAATGCATAGAGAAGACCATGGACTGGTTGCCAACCGCTGTAGCAGTTCCTGGAACAACCATGGAAGCTACTAGGATGGCAAAAATAATATTCCGGTATTTAAAGTCAATGAAGGTAAAGGCATATGCTGCTAAGGAAGCCACTAACAAGTAAAGAAGTGTGCCCCCGATAGCCGAGAAACAGCTATTCATGAACCAATAGCCAATTGCATATTCCTGGGTCTTATTGTGAACAATTCCGTCAGGATAGACACCGGTTAAAAGCATGGAGTAGTTTTCAAGCGTGTAGCCGCTATGCGGATAAAAAAGTTCCTTCGGATAGAGCATCGTGTCAGTATGACCACGAAGAGATCCGGTAATCATAATCAGGAAAGGCAAAATCCAGAAAATGCAGAAGACCAGAAGTACAATAAAAGCAATGACTTTGCCATACTGGACTTTCTTTCTATTAGCAAAAGAGCGGGATTTTCTTAGTCCGATGTATTGTTCAACGGTTACTTTATTTGCGACCATTTTAAGTACTCCTCTGCATGTTTATTATTAGGCTTACGATCACGAGTGCAATACATTTGAATGCCGGAAACAATTCCGGTAAAAATAGCAAAGATTATACTAGCCGCAGCACCTAAGCCATACAGCTTAGTTCGGAAGTTAGCATTGTTGGCGACAATATCCTGAATGAAGTAAATAATCGTGGAAGTAGAACCACCACCTGGAAGTGATGAATAAGAAGGAATAGTTGGTCCACCGGAGGATAAAACATAGTTCTGCCCATATAGTCCTAGATAACCAATGATGGTCGTGAATAGACATAAGACCATTTGGCCTTTGATGCCAGGAAGAGTAACAGCTCTGACCTTACGCATCGGAGAGCAGCCATCAATACTAGAAGCTTCATATAAGCTTCTAGGGACATTCTGTAAACCGGCTGATAGAATAATGAAATTTGAGCCCCAGCCTCCCCAAAGACACATTAAGAAAATTGGAATCCAAGCATAGGCCACACTGAAAGTTGTTCCTCCAATAGAAAAGGAAAACCAAATATCAGTAAACCAATTAATCTGACAGCCAAATATTTCCGCAATCAGACCATGCTGACTAGCCGGCATGAATAAAAGCGTGAAGATCGTGCCACTAGCAGTTAACGGAACAATGGAAGGCATATAAATCAAAGCACGGAAGATCTTGTATCCCGGTGGCTTCAAATTGACAAGTATTGCTAAACCTAAAGGCAAGAGAATGGCAATCGGAACCATGATCAGGGCAAAGACAAACGAATGTAGGAAGGAAGCCCAGAAGACATGGAAAACCTTGGGCTGGTAAGAACCATCAAAGATGATTCGATACCATTTCATGGCATTGAAGTCATAGACTCCTGGTTTACCATAGACAAAGTTAGTTAAGGAAATATAGATTCCGTAAATCAATGGGCAAATGAAGAAGACAATGAAGGCCGCCAAGAACGGCAAGAGGAAAAGAATTACGATTCCGTATTTCTTCAGTGTGCTTTTACGCCTGGATTGATTCTTACTATAATCCTCAAGAGTGAGAGTTCTTTCCATAAGAATTCTTTAGATGTTGAGCAAATCAAGGGCATCCTGAGCAGATTGAGCCGACTGATTAAGAATCTCGATGGCTTTGCTAGTCGTACAGCCAGTGCTAGACTTCAAAGCAGCCTGAACGGCCGAAACGGAGTTAACAACACCAGTGAAGATAGTGGTCTCATAAGTCAAGCCTTCCATAGCAATGATGTCACTAGGATCACCTAAAGCAGAAAGAGTCATATTATTGGCAACCTTGGACTTATAGTCAGCCGAGGCGAAAACATTCTTCCAAGCCGGTAAATGACCAGCATTGGCCCAAGTGGCTAAATTGTACTGAGGATTAGTCTCATCGGTGAAATCGCCGCCCTGAGTAAACCATTTGGCAAAGGTCAAAGCAGCGGCAGCTTTCTGAGTAGAGGTAATATGTTTAGTCAAAGAGATAGCATGCCCGTTACCATACCATTTTTGAGCCGTATCTGAGTTCTTATTGGCATCCAAAGTCCACCAACCCTGAGGATGGGAAGCAACATAAGGAGTGTTATAAACGGGATCGGTTGCATCTTCTTCGGTAACACCTAATGTACCAGCCTTCTTCAAATCAGAATTATTGTAGCTGAGATTATAGGTCTCAGAAATCCACCAAGGTCCTTCGGAGAACATTACCGTATTGCCAGCGCCGAACATTTCCGTGTTCGTTCCGCTTTCACCCATCAAGCGACCGTTATAGTAGTTGACCTGATCAGTAAGATAAGTCTGGAAGCCTTCACTATTTTGGAAATTGACCTTAGTCTGTCCATTGGCCATGGTTCCACCATTAGCATATAAGGCAGATAAGCCATCCGGGTCAGTGGATTGAGTGAATTCCGGATAGAAAGAAGCCGAAGAAGCTTTTGTCCAAGCATGGTTAGAACCCTTGTTGATGTTTCTAGTAAGTAAGGTACCGGCATCAGCCTTGGTTCTTAAGGAAGTAAGAAGTGACTGATATTCAGCACGGGACTGAGGAGTATAACGGTCATTGGTTCCATCACCGTTATCATCAAAACCTAAGCCATTCTTCTTAATTATGTCCTGACGGAAGGAAGTAAGGAAGCCATGGGCATCAACAGGAATAGCAAAACGATGACCATCCAGTTTTGTGACACGGTCAATGTTGGAATAAACCTGGTCAAAATCAAAATCAACAGTAGTCTTATCAAATAAGTCATCTAAGCAATATAAGTAATCCTTGGCGGCATATTCAATGGTCTTCTCATTATGCATGAAGCAAATGTCCGGGAAGGAAGCATCAAAATCAGTGGCATAAGTGTCATCAAGACTCTTGTAGAAATCAAAATGACCCACATAAGTGACATCCAAATTGATCATGCCAGAATATTCTTGATTAAACTGAGAAATAAGTTTTTTATAAATGACATCATCCGGAGAACCAATAATAGACCAAACTTTTAAAGTGATTGGCTCATCAAAGGTGACTTTTCCGTCTTCACCCTTAACTAGGTCATCGGCCAATTTGGAAGTATCATAAATTCCTTGGTCAACACTGATATTTTCGGAAGTGTTTCCAGTGTTCTCACTGCCGTCTGATCCGCTAGTGCCCCCACAGCTAGTCAGACAAATAGAACCCACTAAAGCCAATGCCGCAAGTCCTAATTTTCTTGTGTTTTTGTTAAACATGTAATCGCCCTCCTTTAGTGAAAGCAGATGCTGAAATCGCTTTCAATTGTATTGTATTTTATTCAGCCTAAAAGTGAAAGAAGAAAGTAACATTAAGTTTAATGAAGGATGAAACTAAAAAACATCGTCAAAAAGGCCGTATTCAAGGACTAATAAGAACGTGATTCAGGTTGAGAATCGGATTCAATATCAGTCCGTTTTAAATCATTGACACGGACATTAAAAGCCATTTCAAGCAGGCTTTGTCCGTTAGCAGAAAACAAAGTAGAGACATTATTTACTATTCCCATCAGGAAAATAATCAGCAAATAGTAAAGATATAAGAATTTATCTCCAATTAAAGGCATCATCATGGTGTCAAAAACACCATTGAAAGGCTTGAATAAAAATAGAATTACCGCAACTACTTGGAACCCAATAATGGAAAATAAAGAAATCACAATAGTTTCACTCAGCGGTACTTTTTTATCTACTAAACTGACTGTTCCTAAAGAAAGCAACAGCCTTCCGATGGTTCGGTCATTCCCGAAAATGAATTTTGGTATTACTACTCCAATTAAGGCACCAATGAAACAGGAGACAATCAAGGCCACATCCATGATTCTTCCTTGAGTATAAAGATTAGAGCGATAAACCACATAATGATCAGTATAGTAAGGTTCGGATTTTAATAAGACGCTTTCGCTGTTATCAAGCATAGAAGAATAGCCGGAATAGAAATTATCATAGAAAGTCTTACCAGTAGTTCCTAAAGTATCAGTTTCGGAAATATACAGATAATGATAGATACAAGACGCTACTTCCTTAGTCAGGAGAGGAACATCATCAATTGATGTATCGCTAGGAAAGGTGAACATGGATGAATTAGTGTCAAATTTCTGTTGATAATAACTATAAAGGAATGAGGGATAAGTCTTGTCACCAATATAGACGATTTCGGAATTTTCATTATGAAGAGGAACATACTTCAGATAGAAATAAGAAATGCTGTCATTTTCAGGACTGGCTTCTCCCCATTTGGTAAGTTCCTCTCTCTTAGTGGAAATATCAAAAGGAGCATTAGCATCTCCGCCATAAGAATTATATGAATGATAAACAGCCCGAAGAACGTTTTTCAGAATCATGACATCACTGTCATCCCGAATGGTTTTTTCCTCATCCTCGAATTCAACTAGTTTGGCATCCGAAACCATGTTGTTGTAATAAGCGATTTCTTCTTGAACCTTTTCACCACTAGAAACATAGGATGATGTATTCTCGGCAATAGCCTGACCGGCCAGAAAAACGAGAAACGAAAACAGACAGACAATAATGAAATCGATGCAAAAAGACGCAAAACGCTTCCCGGGTTTAGCCGGGAAGGCATTCTGCAGGTCATCGTTTCTGTTTTTGAAAAATTTCATTATCAGGCAAATTAATCATCTGCCCATTCAGTAATATAGGATTTTGTAGTTATTGAATCAATCTTTGTCTTAACTGTAGCAGCATCGGCAGTGGCACTGTAATTGGAAAAAACAACATCAGAATTGAATTGGAAGAAACCAACCATGGAATTTGCGGCAGCGCCATTGGAATTGAACAAATCTTCTAAGGTAGTCATAGAACCAATATAAGTATCATTAAACCAGAAATGGAAATCCAAGCCATCACGAGCTTCAGTCAGAGTGAAAGTCGATCCATAAGTAAGGGTATGATCGTTATCCAAAGAATAAAGATTGTCTTTGTGACGGGCAGTAGCATTAGTGATACCGGCATTCCAAGCCCAGCCAGTTCCATTAGCGCATTCGCAAACACCGAAATCAGTCCATTTGTTAGAAGCAGGATCATCACTAGTCACTGGAGCATTCAGGAAATAATAGACCTTGTTATCACTAGGGTCAGTGTTGCTGACAGTACTGGAAACTATACCAAACTTGGGCCATTTTTCAGTAGAAATAGTTGATTTGATATTAATTGTAGTTGATACTAACCACTTAGTTGATTCAATGCCTTTGACATATACTTCACCGCTAGAGGAGGAAGTAGTTTCAAAGATTCCGCCATCAGCCGGAAGTTCCTTTGAAAAATCATCTGAGGAGGAATACTGAGAAACATTGCGGTCAAAATAAACATCTGTAACTGTAACTGCAAAGCTGCAGGTCTTAGTTGTATCAATCTTAGAAGTCACGGTAATGGTCGCTGAACCAATTGCAACAGCTTTGAAGGTCTTGTTGACAATCTTAACAATAGTGGCATCCGAAGAAGAATAAGTGCAGATCTTCTGGGCAGCAGTCAAAGAACCGGAAGTGGCTGTCAGAGTATAGTATTCAGAAATAAGATGCGACTCATCAATTTTAACAGCCACAGTAGCGTTCTTAGCAGTCAAAGACTTGATTACGTCTTTAGAAGCTGAAGAAGTTGCTTTGGAAGTGGAATCTTTATCATTTGAAGATGCACTTTCAGAAGTCTGGGACTCGCCACCAGAGATTCCCTGAGAACTGGAATTCCCACAAGAAGAAATCGTCACACCGGCTAATAACATCAGAACCGAAAGTACTTTAAGACTTTTCATTTTGTTGCTCCTCTTTTCGTCCGCTATCCATAATAAAGGAAAGAGCTTACAATTATCAAATTGAAAGGTACTTCTTCGCCACTAGATAATTCTTGATTTTTCGATAGCTCAGGCAATATTTAATTATTTAGACATTATTTTTAATGGCTATATTAAAATGATTTTTTCAGTCTTCATGATACAATCAAATCAGGCCAAGACTATAGGTGTCTGACACTATTGTTTATGAATCTAATTAAGAAAATTTTCAAGCCGATTGATTTAACTAAAGGCACTCCTTGGAAAGCCATCATCCTATTTGCTATTCCAATTATGATTTCAACTATTCTGAGCAATGCTTTTTCATTGATCAATTCTCTGATTTTAAAAACTACGGTTGGTGGCGACAGTGTGACTGCCATGAACTCCACTGGTTCTATTTCGGCTATCCTCTTTAATTTCGCCTATGGGTGCACAACTGGGTTTGGAATCATAGCCGCTAACAAATGCGGTGAAAAAGACAATGCCGGACTTAAAAAAGCGTTCTACAATTCTGTCTTTATCTCATTGATAATTGCTTTTCTAATTACGGTAATTGGTTTATTAAGCTACAAACAGTTGTTATCATTTCTTAATATCGGACAACAATATTATGAAAAGGCCGGTGATTATTATGTAATCATCCTTTGGGCTTTCGGTCTGATTCTCTTAACTAACTTAATGGATCACTTCATCAATGCCATGGGCAATTCCACCGTTCCTTTGTTGATTTCCATAGTCTCCACCCTAGTGAATATTGTCTTGGGCTTCCTTCTTACTGGAGTAGCCACTCTTGATACTAAAGGTGTGGCTATAGCCACCCTAGTTGCTAACTTGGTTCATTTCATTTTAGCTTTACTTTACTTGATGAAGAAATACACCTATTTACGTCCTACTAAAGATGCTTTTCGTTTTAATGGTAAAATGTGTAAGGATTTATTGTGGCTGGGATTACCATTAGGATTCCAATGGTCAATACTTTTTATAGGTTCTTTCTATCAATCAAGCCGCGTCAATCTATTTGGCAATGGCATAGCGACTAAGGCCAGTTCCTGTTATGGATCATATGAAAACTATCTAACCATTCCTTTAAGTGTTATGTCATCGGCTTTACTAAGCTATGTCGGTCAGAATTTCGGAGCCAAAAACAAAGAGAGAATCAAAGCCGGTATCAAAGCCTGTTTATTGATTGATGTGATTTTCTATGCAGGAATTCTAATCGTTGGCTTATCGACTGCCAAATATGTTCCTTATATCTTCTTACCAGCTTCGGAAGTCAATGATCCTACTAATGGGCCACGTATAATTTTCTATTGTGCAACTTATATCAGGATTATTACGCCTTCCCTGATTCTGCAGGGATTCCTGCAATTATCAAGATCAGTCCTCCAAGGAATCAAAAAGCCTTTGATTCCTTTCTTTTCCGGAATCGGGGAACTAATAGCCCGAATCTTTGTCTGTTTCTTCTTCCCAACCTGGTTCAACCCTGCTGATCCTTTAAGTGATACTTCCTATATTGCCATTTGTTTCAGTACTCCGGTTGCCTGGCTAGTATCAGTTCTCATCATGGGTGGCAGTGTCATTTATCTCTTTGTAATTAAAAAAATGGATTTCATGGATATCAAAAAAGGTTCCTCATTAGAAAAGGAACCTACTGATGTCAGTTTAAAGAAATAGCCTAGAAAATATGACGCTGATGAAGCTTGACCGGAAACATAACTGACTTTTTAGGCGCATTAATATTAGCAAACCTGTCATTCATGATATCAATGGCTTTCTTGCAAATTCCATCATAGTCAAAATCAACGCTGGTGATATCCATCAAGCCACTCATTCTCGTATTTAGGCAATCATATCCAACAATATGCAAATGTGGGTAAACTTTTCGAACATTCGGAATACCACCATTTAAATACTTTAGAACTAAATATACCAACTCATCATTGAAACAGAAAATACCAAGATAACCTTGATTGATATAATTAATTAGGCTGTCATTGATCTGCTTCGGTTCAAAAATCAAAATATCACTATGAGAATTCAGTTTCTTGACAGTATCCTCAAATGCTTTTTGACGTCTCTTGGAGCATTCAGCATTAGGCATCTTGATATAGATGAACTTATCAATGCTATGATAATTGACTAAATAATTGGCAACTAATTGACCTCCGATTTCATCATCCGTATAAACCGTATCAATGAAATCCTTATCAATGTTACGCCCTATCAAAACAATAGGAAGCTTGTTCAGTTTAGCATTATCGACGACATCATCATCAGGTTCAAGCAGGGTGATGATTCCATCAGCTCTTTGAGAAATACATTGCTTCAAAGTATCTAGATTGAATTTCTTGCTGAAAGAATAGACAATCGTAAAATCATATCCGCCTTCATTGAAGATATTTACTAATTTCTCACATACAATAGAAAAATAAGGGTTATTGAAACTATTGATTATGACTGCAATCAGTTTCCGGTTGTCTCTCTTAATGAACTGTGATACCGAATTAGGAAGGTAACCTAATTCATAAGCTTTTTGGCGTACCTTTTCCTTAGTTGAATCAGAAATATCATCACAGTCTCGTAAGGCCCTTGATACTGTGTTAATCGAAATCTTCAGCTCATAAGCAATATCTTTCAAACATGCCGCTTTATTTGTCATAATTCTATTTTACCAACCATTCCTGTCTTTGTCTTCCTTTTTTAGTATTAAAGATAAAAAGGTCCTTAGCAATAACACTAAGGACCCAATGTAAGAGCCTAGAAAGGAGGACTAGGCAGTAATATGAGGAGTCGAAGTATAGGATCCAGAGATGAGCTGAGCGTTAGTGATCTTGATAGTCGAGATATTGACACCTAAGCCAACAACCATATCGCCTCGATAGGTGAAGGACTGAGAAGCATAATCAATAGTAGCTGTTCCAGTGATTCCATCAACATGAGAGACAGTATCGCCATGAACCTTGATGATTCCGGTAGTAGCATCAAACTTATAGTCGAGTACAACTGTAGTATTAACAATGCCGGAAGTGTAAGCGGCATCATCACCCCAGGCACTGTAATCCTTATTACCGCAGCTGGCAGCATTACCAGTTACGTTCCAAGCACCCCAACCCCACCAATCACTTCTAAATGACCAACCACCGTTTGCCCAATTAGGACTAAAGACTTCAGAGACCCAGTTATGACTCCAATCAGTATCAGTAGCAGTCTTGGTATTAGTAAAGGTTGTCTTGAATTCCCAGCTCTTAGAACCATCCAAACCGAATTTACCGATTGAAGAATCCCAGGCGGTGCTAGTGCCATCAAGATCCTCTTTTAAGCAACCGCCGCAGGCTGTGCAATAGCCCTTAGCATCATCCCAAGCGGAATGATTATGAGCATCCAGAGGTAATTCAACAGTAACTGTCTGATGACAAGTCGTACATTCAACAGTGCCCGAACCATGAGTAGAGCAAGTGGAAGGAGTTACTACCTTAGCATCAGCAATATCATAAGTATGTTCACCCTTAGGAATGGTGACAGTTTCCTTATGTCCGCAGTATTTGCAGACATGATATTTTTCACCATCTTCAGCACAGGTAGCGGCCTTAGAGACAACATAATCGCCATAAGTGTGAGCGGTAGTGCACTGATTGCTAGTCGGATAATTAGAAGCAAAACCGGTTCTGGTGACGACTAAGAAGTCAGCTAAAGTCGAGCTTTCCCACCAGGCACATGATTTCCAGCCAGCGGCAGGATTAAAGCCGACTCTCCAAGTGACAACATCATTCTTGGTAAGTCCTAAGTCATCATAAGAAACAAACATTTCGAAAGTCATATCGTAAAGAGAAGTGGTAGCGTTTTGAGTCTCATCACTGATGAAACCATCAGTGAAAGTTCCAAACTTCTTAGTTGTGGAAGCCCAATACTGAGTATCCTTAGCCGGTTCAGTTTCAGTTCCAAAGCGGCATTCGAAGTTATCCTGTTCCCACCAATTATCCTTATTGTCGCTGCTCTTGACAGCACTGACGTGATAATCAGCAAAGAGATAGACGCCTAAGTCATTCTTAGCGGCATAGAAGTTAATGTAATTGGTGTCATTGTTCTTTAAGACATAAAAGTTTGTCTTAACACTATCAGACCAGAGAACATCATCCATCTTGCCATCTAAAGTGACATTCAGGGCAGTATCATCACTGACCGTCAAGGCCACCGTCTTAGTCAATGAGCCTAAAGTAATAGTGATATTCGTAGTTCCAGTCTTACTAGTAGCTTTAACTAAACCATTCGTGTCAACAGTCGCAATTGTCGTATCAGAAGAGGTATAAGTCAAAGATCCACGATTGAAATCAATGACATCAGCAGAGACATTCAACTGATATTCACTATTGATATAGATAGTCGGAGCTTCATTAACGACGGTCAAAGTAGTCGGAGTAGTGAAGATTGAATCAACCGCATCACCAGTTTTAGCTATGAAGTTCTTGCAGGTAACTCCAGTAGACCAACCACCTAACCAGACATAGGAAGCATCATCAGCAGCAATATCGGAATAGGTAAGATGCTTGTAGCAACTGACTACCTGCTTGTTCTCGGCATTGGTCTTAAACATATAGAGATAGTAATCAACGCCATCTCTTAATAAACCCATTGTGAAATCGGTGCTTTGAACAACTTTATCATCATTGCCGACCGTGAAGGCGCCTAACTGTCCACCCCAGTTCCAATCAGTATGTGTATCATTCTGAGGGACAAAGTTGAAGTTAGTCCAACCGGAATTCTTAGTGGAAGAAACAGCATCCACATAGAAGAAGGCATTCTTATCTGTTTGGGTATCAGTAGTAGCATTCCAATAACCGGCATTAGTGCCAGTCATAATACCGAACTTCGGATAACTGTCAGATTCCGAGAAAGCATCTAAGGAGATATCAGCCTGGACATACCACTTAGTGGAATGAACATCGGCGAAGACCATGGCAGTATCACCGACATCGGCTGAAATCGTATCATCAGAGATTAATAAAGAAGAATCCAAACTGTTTCCGCGGGAATTCTGGAGATCAATAATTGAGTGCTTGACTGTAAAATGAAGGGTGGCACTCTTAGTAGTGTCGTCTTTACTGGTGGCAGTAATACTAACAGGAGTATCAGCACTGACAGTCTTAAAGGTAACTACACCATTGACAACCTTAGCAACCGTCTCAGAACTAGAAGACCAAGTTACTTTTAAACCGGTAGTTGTGCTGTTGACTGTAGCTTTTAAAGTAACAGTAGATCCATCCAAAACCGTTGTATTGTCATCAGCACCAGTGATAGTAACGCCAGTTACTACAACACTTTTAATGGAAGAGGTAGAAGAAGCCGGGTTAGATGAGCCGGCAGAGGAAGAAGTTGAAGAAGATGGATTAACAGAGGATGTCTGACCGCAACTACCCAAACTGATTGAAAGCAAAGAAACTAACGCCAGCAGTGGTAATTTGTTTTTCATTATGGTTCCCCCTTGGACCACGTAGATTAACTGCGTTGCTTACCTACTAAGCTTTCTAAGGAATGCTTAATTTGTAAGCAGTAAAGGCTGTAACCCCTTTCACACTTCTAATTTTATTTTTTATCGCTTCTTGTATCAATCATTAAAAATAATGAATAAGGAAACGAAAGAATCTTTTTGTCTTGATTTCAAGTAAGCTTTTTATTTAATCACACTAATTAATCAATCTATTAGAACTAGATAACAATAGTCTCTCACATATTCTTCATTCAAAAGAATCTTTTTTACCTATATAGATATCTACTTCAAAGACGACAACAGATGATGAAGGAAAACTTCTTGGTGTGTGCCGTCCATTAGACTAAAAGATTCATCTAGTAATCCTATTTATGTTGGAAATATTCTATTTCAATTGTGGGACTGAAGAAGTTTCTGGAATAATGACTATTCAAAAAGATTTTAAATTATAGCTTATCAATATCTGATTTTGTAAACCACTGGATGTAAGCAAAACTAAAAACACTTAATGAATTCAATGGCTTTCTCAAACCAGCCTGCGACTTCTTTATATGATTCTTCATCCTTGGGAGAAATCTTATTAACCATATCAGTGCCTATGGAAACTCCGTGATCTAAAAAAGGATAGAAAAGACATTCATTCCTAACATGATTATCATCCAAGGCTTTCTTTAAAAGATATCCGTTATCAATGGGTACACAGTTATCAGTAATAGTAGCCCAATAGAAAGTAGGAGGATAAGAAGGAGTGATGTTCTTCTCAATTGAGAGAAGATCATCTAGTTTTGAATCTCCACCGGTGATATTAAAACGGGTCTGTCTTTCAGTATTTTTGCCCATCGTAATAACCGGATAAGAAAGAATGATGCTGTTAGGACAACAATTCTTTTCTTTATGAGGAAGCAGATCCAGAAATTCTTTTCTTTGACACAAATAAGAATAAGAGCCCACTAAATGACCGCCAGCTGAAAAACCAATCAAGGATATCTTATTTGCTAAGGTAGAGTATTTTTGACAATTATGTTTAACAAAATCAAAAGCAGCTAACAGTTCTTTTTGAGGAACTGGATAAGCTTGCTTCACAGAATAATAAAGAATAAAGGTTGAATATTTCTTCTCCATGAATTTCAGAGCGACACTGTCGGCTTCTCTTCGAGCAACAAATTCATATCCGCCTCCAGGCACAATGATTATTCCGGGGGTCGGTTTTCTGAAATCACCGTCTTCATAGTAAGCTAGATTTATTTCCAATATCGGATCGTAAGGAAGAGGATAATATTGATTCAAATGGATTATTTCATGAATCATAAAAACAAAGTTTAATAACCAAAGACTGCTATCTCATTGATAGCTTTAGCAGCATCTGGATTATTGAAACCAATAATCACTTTGGTAGCCTTGATATCATCGAAATCATATGTAAAGGCACTGTCAGGATAAATGAAGGACTTCTCATCATTCAGATAACGAGTTGGAAAAGCCGTATCCATGATAGCATTGCCATTGAAGAAATTAATGAAGCTGATATCAGATTGATATTTATCATAGAAAGCGGAATTATAAATACTTAGGCCACCGACTGAATATTCTTTGTCAAACTGTAGTTCTATATAAGAAGTGCCTTTATTCAAAGTTACCTCTTTATCAGCTTCTTGCTTTAGATTGTAATGTTCAACAATATAATTGTCATTGATGTTTTCAGGGTTGGTGACATTTTCAGTCAGGACCGTAGCATTCAGAGCAATGTTTTGATATCCGGATACTTCTGCTGGCAATGGCTCTAAGGAATATGAGGGGCCATGAGTATAAGGAACTCCAGTAGTCTTATTAAAATAGACGTGATCAAAAGCTACTCTCCGACCATTGAAATCACTGGACCCACGGTTAGTATAAGCATGATAAACAATCATATATTCATCACCGACTTTAAAAATCGAATGATGACCGGTTCCAGCCATAAACCCTGCCCACTGATTATAGACAGTCGTTCCTTTCATGCCTCCGCCATATCCAAAGAGAAGGTTAGTCCATAACTGTCCTTTAGTATATGGCTTAACATAGTTTCCTAATGGTGAATCCGCTTCTGCATAACAGACTGAATAATAGACATTGTCATAATGATTTACACTATAAGTAATATAGTATTTGCCATTGACAGGAGACTTAATGACACAAGGTCCTTCACAGACTTTCAGATTCGAAGTGTAAATTTCCCAACGATAAATCTCATTAGGTTCCAGCTGAGTCGTATCAGGAGTCGCAACACCAGGAACTATCAGTTTCGTGTAGGTGTCATAATCAACAGTTACGGGATCCTTCATCTTCATACCAACGATATACTGAGACTTGGTTATTTGATCATCATAGATAGAATAATAAAGATAGATATCATCGCCATCCACTAAAAGGGTCTGATCGAGAGGCCCTAGTTCGGTTTTATATTCATTATTATTCTCAGTTAAGAAAGGCGTAGTCAGATAATTTACTGCATTGCCATCTGCATCATTGCCGACATAATCCTGATATGGTCCAGTCGGAGAATCAGAGGTAGCGATATTCAAATAACGTCTACCGGAGGAATTGCTGGCACTGTAATAAAGATAATAAGTGTCGCCGAACTTATAGACTTCCGGAGCAAAGAAAGCTGATTTTGCCCACCCGTTGCTACTAGGAGTATAGACATTGGTATGAAGCTCGAAATTAATAAAATCAGTAGTGGAATAACAATCAAAGCACATAGCACCAGTTCGATCAGTAGTACCGAATAAATAATAAGTTCCATCACCATTATTCAAGACAAAAGGATCGGGAAGGTTTTTATCCTTAAGATCGTTACGATACCATTTGCTTTCATTATAGGAACCATCACCTGATTCAGCATAATCAGTATATTCTAAAGAAGTAGATGTCGGCTTAACTTTATCCTCTTCAGGCAAGACTAAAGACGATGAAGAGGAAGTCTCACTGGAAGCTGATAAGGAAGAAGAGCCGGCTGAGCAACCAGTCATCATTAATAAAGAAATTAGGCAAGAGGTAGATAAAATAAAATTCTTGTTTTTCATAGTAATGCTCCTTGTAAGCGCTAACGCTAATTTAATTATAAAGAAGGATCAGCACTTTAAAGAGCATTATTTTTAAAACTGAGAGACTGAGTTAATTAGATTTATAGACAAAAGCGGAACACAAATATTGTTGCTTCAAAAGTTCTTTAGCTGGAGAAGCAACTCCACAGACAATGAAACTACCTGATTGATAGGCTTTTTGAATGTCTTCTTGATTAATTAATTCAGGAGTAATGAAAATCAAATGATAAGACAAGGCTTTGCTGACCATAGAAGTATCAGAAACACGTAATCCTTTTTCATAATCGTCTGGTATCATCTTCAAATTGGATTCATTTGTAGAAACAAACGCATATTTTTTCGTATTTCCGGATTCACTCTTAAGAACTCCAATAATGAAATTGGTCTGTTCAGGATTAAGATTACTGATATCAACTAAAGAAAAGACCCGATTCTTATTCAAAGAAACATAATCCTTCCAAAGAACAGAAAACTTGCCGGAAATTGAACCACAGCCTATTTGATTGTCAGTATTGGCCTGTAAAGGAATAAACAAAGGCAAGTCTTTATCCATGGCTTTAGCTAAATTAAATGCACTGAACTTGTCAGAATCATCTTTTGAAGAATAACCAAATGATATTCCGTTAAAGAAATCAGGCGCCACTTTAAAATTATTTGCAATAGCGATAATCTTTTTGAAAGCCTCAAGATGAAAAGACATTTCATAGACACATTTGAAATAAGGCTCGTAGTTATTGATTGTCAAATTCCAATTTGCAGATTGCTCATTGGAGAAATACGGTCTGATGATTTTTTGAAGTAAAGGTGAGTGCATAATATAAAGATTCGGTGATAAAAAAGAAAAAGTATCTTCATACGCATAATGTTTTCTTTTCAATACCGGGATTTCTTTGCTTTCATGTAGTTTCTTGCCTTTAAGAGTTACTTTAAAAGACAAAGGCAGATTAACCGATGAATCACCAATCTGAATCAGATAAGTGCCATCCTCAACCACAAACTTTTTGGTAACGATATCATAAACTTCAAAAGCAGACTTGTCTAAAACCATAGAGACTGATTTAAAAGTCAATGGTTGAAGAGCAATGCTCTTAAAAGCTTTTAAGCCTTTCTTTTCCCGATAAAGTGCAGAATTTAATTTGCTGACATAAACCTGAACTTTTTCTTTTCCGGAAATCTTGGAAGAATTCCGTAAATCGAATTTAAAAGAGACTTCGTTTCCTTTGACATGAATATGATTAATATTAGAAAAAACAAATTTGGAATAAGAAAGTCCGAATCCAAAAGGATACATCACACCCTTGTTATTGTTCTCGTCATAATAGCGGTAGCCAACATAGATATCTTCATCATAATAAGAAGTAAAAACGGATTTACCCCAGTCTTCATACAAAGGGTTAGAAGTTAAACTAGAAATCCAAGTTTCCGGTAATTTTCCACAAGGATTGTGAAGCCCATAAAGGTTATCCAACAAAGCCTGATTAGTGCATTCACCGTTGCAATAGGAAACAATAATAGCTTTAGCAATTTGGTTGATTGGATAAAGATTAATGACACTACCGCTTTCAATAATAGCAATCAGGTTGTGATTAAGTTCTCCAATTTGTTTTACTGTTTCCAACTGTCCATCAGCTAAATCAATGGAGCTACGGTCTCCGCCTTCAGTTTCACCATCTTTCAAAAGGCCAAGAACAATAACAACCTTGTCAGCTTCCTGAATCAGCTTTCTATCGTCTTTAGTCAGAGCAACTAGGTTAGTAGAGTCATATCCTTGAATGACGGTGGCATTTATTTTCTTTTGCTTAATAAGATTAGTCATGGAAGGAACAGCATAAGCATTCACTTCTGCACTTCCTCCACCTCCAATATGAGGCTGATCTGCTAAATAACCGACGATGACTATCCTGTCCTTTTTCTTCAGTGGCAATAGTCCCTCGTTCTTTAAAAGCACCGGTGTTTCATCAGCTAATTTCAAAGTCAGCTGATACTGTTTTTTATAATCTATGGGAGCAAGATTCTTTTTCTTTGAGTGTAGGGTATCCTCAAAATGTTTAAGCCGGTCCAGATGCCTTTTTAAATCAGCATCAATAAAAACCTGGCTTTGATAATTATCATATAAATAATCTTTATCAAGATGAGCATACGGAAACTGAATATCAACTCCATGAGCAAGGACGGCGGCTTTATCTCCAACGGCTGTCCAATCACTGATTGTCAATCCTTGATATTTCCAATCCTTACGAAGAACATCTTCTAAGAGATACTGGCTTTGACTAGCTAACTCTCCTTCATAACGATTATAGGAACACATCACCGAAGAAGGTTTCCCCTTCTTTACCGCATATTCAAAAGATCGAAGATAGATTTCATGTAAGGCTCTATCACTGACTTCACTGGAATTAATATGTCTAGCCAGTTCCTGGTTATTTAAAGCAAAATGCTTTAAGGAAGTGCCAATGCCGTTTTCTTCTGCCCCTCGAATCCAATTAGCCGCTAAAACACCGGCTAAGCAAGGGTCTTCCGAGAAATATTCAAAATCACGCCCACATAAAGCGCTTCTTTTGATATTTACTCCCGGTGCCAAGATAACATCAATTTTCCGATAGGTGCATTCATGGGCAATTAGCTTTCCTACCTCATAAGGAATCTTTTCATCAAAGGTGCAGGCTAAGGCACTGGGCGCAGGAAAAGCAGTTGAAATGGAAGGTTCATATCCTTCCTGCAAAGGAAGAACCTGTCTTACTCCACAGGGCCCATCCGAAACGGTAATCGGATTTTTGGTCTTATCAAGTGAACTGATATGCCAGCAATCAGTTGCCGTCAAAGAAAGACAAGTCGAATACAATTCATCTTTGTTCATTATTAGTTCCCTCTTTTCCACTACCTAATTACTTATTAAGTTCCTGTTTGATGATATCACTGAAAATAGCATAGCCTGATTCATTCAAATGGCAATGATCTAAATAGAAATAAGAAAGATAGTCTTTGTTTTTATAGCCGTCAAAGATTGTAGCTACATCGATCAAAATTAAAGACCTAGTTTTAGCAAGTCTCCGCAATTCATCGTTATACTCCTGAATTTTCTTCCAGAATTGGGGTTTAAATGGAGCAGAAACCACAGTATTAAGATAAACAACCGTTTTTGGAAAGCACTTATGAATCAAAGCAATCACCTTTTTAGCACAGGATAGAACTGACTTTACCGAAGTAGAAATAATATTTAAGTCATTGAATCCTAAATTGATGACCAGTTTCTGAGGATCGTCATTAAAGAATTTCTTTAATCCAAGTACAAAGACTGACCAATCCAAAAAGGTCGATCCACCTAAACCTAAATTCAAAAAAGAGGTTGAAGGAAAAGCGGATGTAAAAGAACAAGTCTTGCAGTATTGAGGGTAATTCCAGAATTCAAAATAAGAATCACCAATAAAGATGGTTTTAGAATCAAGGTTGTTTCCTAACTCTTTTTTTAATAGGTCCCGACGTGGATGATAGTCTTTTCTTTCCATGGAAGGAGTATAGCCTTTCATTAGACTGTCATTGCTGAAATTGCCTACGTATGGCTTTATAGGTTCTAACGCATTAAAGAAGGCTTTGACATAATGGGTGGGATTAAAATCCCGGTCAGTGAAATACAAAACTCCATTACCGTATATCCAATCCGTTTTCCGATAATCGTATCTTCCCGCATACAAATAGATTCTTTCTTTGGTGACCGGATCGACTTGACTAAGAGAAGAAAGAGAAAAATCCTGAATGCCTCTTCCTAATTTATTAAAATTTCTGCCATCATAATAAATATCACCGGTATAGACCGAACCTTCATCATAGCAGATAGAGCCAAAGCCTTTAGCAGGCAAACCGGGATGAAAGTTTTTGTCTTCTTCGGGAGTAAAAAACCAGGTTCCTGGCTGATGGGTATAGAATTCTTTAAATACCTCTGTGTTCTTTTTCATGATAGCCTCACTGATTCACTTAATATTTTAATTTAAGCCTAAGAGGATTAGCCCTTTAATTTTAATGACCAAAAGAAAAGCCTTAGTTATTAGGAGGTAATGGCTAAGGCAAGGGACTAACAATTAAGAGCGGTTGACCGTATCAATGAAACGGGCAAAGGCTTCATATCCGCTAGCGGTCTGCTTATAGACTCCGGCACATTCCAAGACTTTGGTGAAAGTAAGTCCGACTTCCTTCTCCAAAATGGAATAGGCATTGTCAGAAGTGAATTTGTATTTGTCTTTGAAAGTGTTGACCCATTCAGCATGTTTCTTAGTAAGAGGATCACTGACAAGGCTTGTGGAATCAAGGAGATGATCTTTGACAAGAGAAAGCTCATTCTTAAGTCTGGAAGGAAGAATAGCTAAGCCCATGACTTCAATCAAGCCAATGTTCTCTTTCTTGATATTCCAGTATTCCGGATGCGGATGATATAAACCTAATGGGTATTCAACCGTAGTGAGGTTGTTTCGTAAAGCCAAATCAAAAATGAAATCGCCATTTTCTTTACGGCAGATAGGAGTAATCGTGTTGTGCAAGACACCATCGCTCTTAGCAATGATATTATTGTCTTTGTCGGAATATTCCCGCCAGACATTCAAGATCTTAGTCGCTAAGCGAACCAGATGTTCTTTGTCTGGGCAAGCCAGACGAATGACAGTCAACGGCCATTTGAGGAAGGAAGCTTTGACATCATCAAAGCCATTGAAGCGAAGATCACAAACTTTCTTAGCTCTGAACATAGGGAATTCATAACTGCCGCCTTGATAGTGGTCATGAGTCAAGATGCTGCCGCCGACAATCGGTAAATCAGCATTTGAACCTAACATATAGTGTGGGAAGAGTTCAACAAAGGCTATCAGATGGCGGAAGGCTTTTTCATCAATCGTCATCGGTATATGGTTCTTATTGAAAACAATGCAGTGGTCGTTATAGTAGGAATAAGGTGAATACTGGAAGAAGAAATCATCCCCATATAAACGAAGCGGAATGATTCTGATTGTTTCACGGGCAGGATGATTAAGAGTTCCTCGATATCCCATGTTCTCTTTGCAGAGTTGGCATTTAGGATAAGAGGACTGCTTCATGGTTCTAGCAGCCATGATGGCTTTAGGATCTTTTTCCGGTTTTGATAAATTGATGGTGATATCCATGACACCATATTCAGTGTCAGTCTTCCACTTCAGGTCTTTCTTGACTCGATAATCACGGATATAGTCCGTATCCTTCGAGAACTGATAGAACCAATCAGTAGCGGCCTTAGCTGAATAATCCTTGTATAATCTCCAGAACTTGTCACTGACCGTATCCGGACGAGGAGTAAAGCAGTTCATGACTTTAGTATCAAACAAGTCACGATAAACCGTGGTATCTTCCACAATCAGTTTCTTAGAGACAGCATAGTCGAGGATATCCTTTAAGGTACTTTCCAAATCAACATTGGAAAAAGTCTCATTAGGCTGAACATATTCATCGAGATTGAGAACATCCAAAAGGAGATTAATGGAATAAGAGACTTCATTCTCAGAAATCAGTTTCTTATCTAAAGCATAATCAGCTAGTTTCTTAATCGAAACATTGATATCCATTTAGAATATCCTCCTTCCGCCGTCACCGATTTCCAATTCATAGAAATCAGCGTTCAGTCCCGTCTCATCTTTATAAGTCTTCCCAACATTGGATTTAAAAGCTTCAATATCTTCATCTTTGACAATAGATACCGTATTGCCACCCCAGCCGCCGCCTGTTTCTCTAGAACCAATGCAGCCTTTCTGCTTGTTGGCTTCATCAACTAAGACATCAATTTCCTCACAGGTTGCATCATAGTCCTTATGAAGAGATTCACCGGCTTCTTTGATCAGTTTTCCAAAAGTAAGAATGTCGTTCTTCTTTAAGGCAACAACAGCATCCTTAGTTCTCTTTTCTTCATTGACAGCAAAATAAGCTCTTCTAAGACTGACAGGATCCTTGATGACATGTTTGTCAGCTTCAAATTCTTCCGGAGTCAGTTCACAAAGATTCTTAATCTTAGCAACTGACTGTAAATCACTAAGAGCTTTCTCACATTCTTCACGACGGTCATTGTAATGCGAGTTGCATAAGGAATGAGGTTTGTTGGAATTAGTAACGATAATCTTATAGCCATCTAGCTTAAGAGGTACATATTCATACTTTAATGTAGCACAATCTAAAAAGATGGCATGATCCTTTTTGCCCATAGCTGAAGCGAACTGGTCCATAATTCCGCAATTCATGCCATTGAATTTGTTTTCAGAGAATTGACCGATCAAGGCAATCTGAGTCTGAGAAACACTAAAGTCGAAGAAATCCTTCAGCATGACTCCAATGACAACTTCCATAGCTGCTGATGAAGATAAACCAGATCCAGGGATGTTTCCGTAAATATATAAATCAAAACCATGAGTCATGATCATCCCTTTTTGTCTGAAAGCCCACATAACGCCCTTAGGATAATTAGTCCAACCGGCATTTGAGTGGAAAATCAAGTCTTCAATTGAAGAAACAATGACTCCGCCTTTCTTGAAATTCTCAGAATAGAAACGGAGTTTGTCATCAGTTCTAGGTCTAGCAACACAGTAATTTCCAACCGTCAGGGCACAGGGAAAAACATGTCCGCCGTTGTAATCGATATGCTCACCGATTAAATTAACTCTTCCAGGAGCAAAATAAGCTCGAATGTCTCCACCTTTGCCATAGATTTTTTCAAAACTGCTTTTTAAAATTTCGTTTGTCATTGGTTCCCCCGGACAAGAGATGCTCTGTCAATATGATTATATGCCTCTTTAAAGCAGTTTTGTAGTGGAAAACAGGTGTTTTTTATAACAATAATTTTATTGCAAAAACTTATGTTACTAGTATTATATATAGGGCGCTGGTTCAGTTAAAACCAGCAAGACCAATAATTATGGATTGGAAACAAAAAGCTAAGACTGATACACATGACTATCTTGTTGATCATCCGAATTTGAGACAATGGCTGAAATGGATTGTCATTTTCTTGGTTGAGGTTCTTTCGGCTTTTATTTTTGCTTATGAATTCCGTGCCTTCATAGCTCCAAACTCAGCCTGTGTGGCTCACTGGGCCAGTGAAGCCGGTTCCACTATTTCACAAGCGGATATTGAAAACCCGGTCCATTTGATTTCCGGAGGAGCCTCCGGTATTGCTCAGGCAGTAAACAAATTTCTTTTGATATTCACCGATATTCGGGAATATGAAAGCTTGATTGTCTCTATCTGCTACTTTGCTGTCAATGTCCCAATCATGATTCTTTCCTGGTTCAAGATTTCTAGACAGTTTACGGTTTTCACCTTAATTAACGTCGGCTTCGTCTCTTTATTCAACTATTACATTCCTGATTCCTGGATCTACAATGTCGTTAATCTTTACTCGGATACTTTGGCAAGAACCCTGTTCGCAGGTGTGTTAACCGGTATCTCGTCAGGTCTTGCCATGATTGTCGGAACTTCATCCGGTGGTATTGATGTCATCACTATCTTCATCTCCGAAAAGAAATCCACTTCCGTTGGTAAATATTCCTTAGCCTTGAATACCTGCATCGTCTTAAGCTACGTGATCTTCTCCTTGATAGGCATCAAAGTCAATCCTACTATCAATACTCAGTCAATCAGTAAAGTCGTGACTATGGCTCTTTACACCATTATTTACTTCTTTGTCGCCTCCATGGTTCTCGATGTCATGAACACCAAGAACCGAAAACAGGAAATTCAGATTTTCACCAATGATCAGAACCTGCCAATGATGTTAGTTCATGCCTTCCCTCATAGCTGTACCGTTGTTGATTCCCGTGGTGCCTTCACTGGCAAGAAGAATATGATTGTCTACATGGTGGTCTCAAAGAATGAGAAGAAGAAAGCCATCACCATGATTCATAACGTTGATTCAAAAGCCTTCATCACTGTCACCGATATTGAGCAGGTCTATGGTCGATTCTATATCCGACCGCTAGAATAGTTATCAAGGAGATTTATATATTATGGCAACAAGCAAAGACTTAGCTGATTTGATTTTCCCAGACGTCAAGGAAACGACAAAGGATCTTGATAAGAGATTCCCACCCCGTAACTTACCGGAGGGTGCTGAAGTAACCAGATTCGCTCCTTCTCCGACTGGTTTCCTACACACCGGCTCTTTATTCACGGCCATGGTTGCCCATAAGTTTGCTAAGGAAACACATGGTATCTATTTCTTCCGTTTGGAAGACACTGATCAGAAGCGTGAAATTGCCGGAACCGGCATGGATCTAGTCAAGCAGCTGAAAAGATTCGGAATCGTTGCTGATGAAGGATACTGCGGTGACCATGAAGAAGGCCAATATGGTCCTTATGTCCAATCGGAACGTGGTGACATTTATAAGATTGTCATCAAGGAATTGATTAAAAAAGGCCGAGCCTATCCTTGCTTCTGCACCAAGGATGATTTGGATCAGCTCCGTTTAGTTCAGGAAGCCAATAAGGTTATTCCTGGCTACTACGGCGAATATGCTAAATGCCGTCACTATACCATTGATGAAGAAATCGAAATGATTAAGGCTGGCAAGCCTTATGTCATCCGTTTCAAGTCAAAAGGCAACCATCTTAACCACATCAAGGTTCATGATGAGATCCGTGGCGATATGGATTTAACCGAAAACGATCAGGATATCGTCATTTTGAAGAGTGACGGTCTTCCTACTTATCACTTTGCTCATTTAGTCGATGATCATTATATGGGAACGACTTTAGTCACCCGTGGCGAGGAATGGATTTCTTCGCTTCCGATTCATATTGAATTGTTTGAAGCCATGGGCTGGAAGCATCCTAAGTATGCTCATCTTCCGGTCATTATGATCAATGATAAGGACACTGGCAATAAGAGAAAGCTTTCTAAGCGTAAGGATCCGGAAGCTGCTACTAGCTTCTTCTTAAAGGCTGGCTACCCGATTCAGGGATTCATCGAATATTTGATGACCATTGCTAACTCCAATTTTGAAGCTTGGTTAATGGCTAACCCCAAGGGCAATATGGATGACTTCAATCTCTCCTTTGATAAATTCTCTCTGGATGGTGCCTTGTTTGATTTACCAAAGCTCAACAATATCTCTAAAGAACTCTTAGCCAATATGGATAAAGATACCTTCACTGCTCAGGCTGAGGAGTGGGCTAAGGACTATGATCCGGAATTATACGGCTATATCACCTCTGATAAAGCCAAGTTCGAAAGAATCATCAACATTGAACGTGAACAGGAAAAGCCTCGTAAAGACTATGAGCGTTTTTCTGATGTCACTCCCAAGATCCGTTTCTTCTATAACGATCAATACGATAAGATGCTTAAAGCCGCTAAGCTCCCATTCAATGAATTCATTACACCGGAAATCATCAAGGCTTTCCTGAATGATTTCGTAGCCACTTTGGATTTGACTCATGATGAATCCACTTGGTTCAATGATATGAAGACTTTAGGAGTCAAGCATGGTTTTGCCAATGACCGTAAAGTCTATAAAGCCAATCCCAGTCAATATAATGGCTGGTATGCTGACTGCATCTCTTTAATCAGAATTGCCATCAGCACCTCAGCTCAGGCCCCTAAGCTATATGATGTCTTAGAGATCCTTGGAAAAGACGAGATTGCAAGACGTATTAATGAAGTTGTTGCAACTTTGTAGGTCAAAAAGTCGATGACTGTCAGCAAAAAAACCAAAAGCACCCTTAAAACAGTCTTCAACATCATCTTTTTTGTCCTGCTAACTTTTCTGGCTTTGATATATGTCCTGAAAGATGACCCGAAAACAACTTTCAGTCTTCTTTCGCAAGCTAATTTTTTCCCCTTGCTGCTTGCTATCTTTGTAGTAATCGCCGCCAATCTTTTAGAAGGAATATCGATTACTGTATTAGCTAAAATCTATAATCCGGATTACCACTATTACCAAGGCCTGATCAATGCCCAGATAGGCGCCTTTGTGGGTTGCATCAATAAGACGTCCGCCAACTTCATCCAAGCTTACACTTTCACGAAGCAAGACATCAAAGGCGAGAATGCCGCTTCCATTCTAACGATGAACTTTCTAATGTATCAGCTGACATTGACCTTATATTCCTTGGTGATGGTTTTCGTCGGTTACCCATTTGTAAAAGATGTTCCTCTTGATCTACTAGGAGGAATGAAGATTTTTCCTTTGTCCTTGATTGGCTTCATCATTGACGCTGTCTGCTTAGCCTTGATTTTTCTATTGGCTTGGTGGAAGGGATTGCACCGTTTTGTAGTCAATATCGGAGTCCGAGTATTAAGTGCTTTACATATAATCAAGAACCCCGAACTCACCCGGAAGAAATGGATTCTGAAGTTTACCACTTACCGTATTGAATCCAAGCGTTTAATGAAGCATTTCGATATTGTTATTATTCTCTTTGCAATCAATATCGTTAAGCAATTATTAGTAAACATTCTTCCCTATATTTGTTTTTGGGCCTTAGGAGTTGATATGTCTTCTTTGAGCTTCCTAACCAGTCTTGGTGCTTCCAGTTATATCTCTTTGATTTCATCCTACTTAACAATGGGTGCTCCTGAAGTTGCTTTTCAAGCAATATTCTCTTACATACTTGCAAATGGAAGCCAATTGGAAGCGAATACCAATGCTGCTAGTAGTTTTGCCAGTGCTGGCAATATTCTTTGGAGAGCGTTGACTCTCTACTTTAATTTAATCGTCGGCGGATTGACTTGTTTACTCTATAAAGGCACGCCTAAGAGATATGAGATTCAGAGCAATACGGCTACTATCTATGATTTGGAATTAGTGAACCTCAGCAATGATAACGATGATTCCACAAAGGAATTCCTGCGAGCCGTTTCCAAAGACAAAAACCGCACTAATAACAATAATGAACCGATTCTTACGGAAGCTGAAGTCGAAGACTCTTTAAAAAGAATTCAGAAGAATATGGAAAACAACCGTCAGGAACGGGTGGATGAAAAGCCAAGCAGCAAAGAAGTTTCACTTACTCTAGCCAGTCAAAAGAAGCAATTGGCTCAGGCGTTGAAAGAAAGCGAAGCCATCAGTAAATCCCTCTCCCTGGATCCGGAGATTCAGAAAGAATCCTTTGAAGAACTGTCAAACTCTGAAAAGTTTGAGGAAGCTCACCGTCTTCGCAAAGAGAAGAGAAAAGAAAACAAAGCTCATAAGAGAGCTGAAAGAGCAAAGAAAAAGCTTGAAAAGCTGCAGCCTTATGGCACTACTATTAGATATGATTCCCACAAAGGCTTAGACTTTGAAGGACCTGAAATGAATGAAGAAAGAACTCTTACTACTAGTGAACCTGATAATTCAGACTTGGACAATCAAGCCAATAAGAATACAATAGCAGATAAAGAGAAGAAATAATGGTTATTGGTATTTTCACAGACACTTATCTTCCGGATATCAACGGGGTTGCTACCGCCACGAAGAATCTTCGTGATGTTTTGATTGCAAACGGCAATCAAGTCATACTCGTGACTACCGGCTTAAAAGGGCAGAAGCACTTTTCGTTTGAAGACGGCATCATGCGGATACCAGGCAAATCACTCCGCTTCTTATATGACTACCGCATGGCTTTCATCTACAACCGCAAAGCCTACAATATCCTAAAGAAGATTCCTTTTGATGTCATTCATGTTCAGCAGGAATTCGGCATTTCAATCTTTGGAAGACTCTGTGCTAAGCGTTTCCGAATTCCTCTGATTTATACCTACCATACTTCCTATGAGGATTACTTCAATTCTCTTTCCCATTCCGATCCTTTTAAAGACACCTTCACTAAAAGCACTATCAAGATCATTATCAAGAAGATTGCTTCCTCCAATGCCCAAATCATCACCCCTAGTGAAAAAACCCGATTCTTATTAAAGAGCTATGGCGTCAATAACTACATCAATGTGATTCCTAACATGCTCTCTTTAAGTGAATTCACACAGCCTAAAGATATCGAAAGAGAAAATGTTTTCCGAAAGGAACACCATTTGGTTGGAAAAAAGATTCTTCTTTATTTAGGAAGATTAGGAAAAGAAAAGAACGTTGAAGAATTAATTCAAGGCTTTGAAAATTACCAGAAGCTATATCATGATGAAAAGGCCGTCTTTATGATCATCGGAAACGGTCCTGATCAGAAATCGATTGAAAGCTATGTCAAACTTTCTGAATGCAAAGACAAGATCATCTTTTTAGGTCAGGTCCCTCATGACGATACGGCTTTCTACTATAAGTTAGCCGATGTTTTCGTCTCCGCTTCCACCAGTGAGACTCAAGGTCTCACTTATTCGGAAGCCATGGCCAGCAAAACCTTGGTCTTAGCTAAGTATGATTTTAACCTTGCTGATTTAATCATTGATGGCTCAACTGGCTTCTTTTTTGATAGCCCAACCAGCCTTGTCGACCGCATAAAAGAGATTCTTACTATAAATATTGACCGGAAAAACCAAATAATAGATGAAGCCTTCAAGAGAAATGAGTCTTTGTTCTCGG
>JBAXZY010000002.1:0-42537 GCA_041670045.1 Bacilli bacterium
GTTATTTCTTCCTGTAAATCATAATCGGAATAATACTTAGCACTAAGAATAAGGCTGTTAGCTGAACAAGTGATTTTATCTAAAGGAGTGACAGCTGATGTGATGGTCACATCACTGTCAGGCATGGTGAAATAATAATAGTTATTAATATTAGATAATGTAGTTCCATCTACTGATATTGTAGGGGTAGATATTTTATAGCCATCTTTAGGATAAATATAAAGTTTGCATATAGAATTGACAGTACCTTTTTTAGGAAGAATGGTCTTGTCTAAATCAATGTTTTCATCTAATCCGACATAGCTGATGGATTTAACTGATGCTTCAACGATGGTAATCAGTAAATTAAGGGTTTTACAATCAACAAGAGGTAAGAAATACATTCCGTTATAAATTGAAAGCTGACTAGAGGAAGTCGAATCATCAGCTGTGAAGGTAACATTGGAAACAGCATAGCCATCTTTAGTCCAAATCTCAAAAGAATTAGAAAACTTCATTCCGGAGGAAAAACCCAAAACACAATAGTCATCATCATAGGCTGAATCAGTCAGTGAGTAAGAGACTTTGTAACTGGCTTCGGTATAATAGCTTTTATTGATTACCGCCACCACAACATCAGTAGCAGGCATTAGGAAAGCTCCGACTAAGACTTTAGGGTTACTTTTGTCGGCTATCAGATCAACGAAAGTCTGATTGAATTGCAACATAAAAGCAGTATTGGCTTCGTTATCTAAGGTATAGGTAATTGTAACTGGATCACCGGCTGTATATTCACTGCCGGCTAAGACATTAAAGGTACCTGGATAATACTGGCAATGGACTAGATCCAGAAGCTGGTATTTTTGAGCAACAGCGCTTGAAGAAGATGGAGATGATGATGAAATAGATTCCGAGCTATTAATGGATTCAAAACTTGAGGAATCGGTTATTGAAGAGGAAGTTTCACTGCTTGGAAGAGAAGAGGAATTGGTTTTAACACAGCCAGTAAGAAAAAGAGGAAGCAGGAAAGTTAAGACGGAATATTTTTTAAACATATTCTTCCTCCCTTCTTCAGTAATTCACTAGAAATAATGATAGGCTAAAAAAGAGTAAGAAACAATAAGTTATGTTGCTTTTAAGGTTAATATGGAAGCCGTCTATTGTTTTGAAACCAGAACACTGGCCTTAATGGTGACATTATCATAAGGCATCATAAAATAATAGAAACTATTACCTTTACTAAAAGTGACATTGTCTCCGCCATCAGTAGTAACACTGACTGAAGAATCATCTAAGTAATAGCCATCCTTCAGATTCAGGACAAAACGAACAGTGGAATTAGGTAAATAATAATTCCTATCAGCATCAAAATAGGAGAAGGTTAAACCTTCAGACATTTCGTTCTTAACTAAATAGGCCTTAGAAACACTTGGCTTAAAGACAACATCCGAGCCAATGGATTCATAATCAACCAAGTAACGGAAGATATTGGAATTGTATTTTCCTGGGCAAGTACCATCACAGGTAACATTATCTAGCTGATAGCCGTCATCAACTTCAAAAGAAACATTCACCTGTCCATTAAGACCGGTTATTCCAGCAGAAGTTATTTCACCGCCATTGAAACGAGCTTTCATTGACTTAACATGCTCAGTTTCAGCAAAAGTCAGAGTATAAAACTTATGAGTTGTGAAAGTAATAGTTAAATCACTATCAGGCATATAAAATTGCATTAGATTGTCTAAGCCATACTCAGGAGTAACATTTTCATCGGAGAAACTGACTTTATAAGAGTAGCCATCTACGCAGCTAACAGTGGCTTGAATTAGGTCAGTATAATAACCAGTAGTAGGGAGTTCTGAATGAGTGGTGTCAATATGTTCATCTATGCCCTTATAAGTAATGGTGTGAGCTGTTAATTTCTTGACGGTTATCGTTAAAGTAATAGAAGTGGCATCTACGACGGGTAAAGTATAATCGTAAGTATCAACGGAAGTCAGTTTATCATTAGCTCCGCTTGTAGTTGTATAAGAAACAGTACTAATACAACGATCAGCTAACCAAACACAGAGATTAGTTCCTTGATTCACCTGAGTACCTGATTTCAGACCTAGGACATGATAGTCATCCCCGGTTTCATAATTGACGGTATAGGAAGCTGAGGCAGTATCAACAGTCGGAGCAATAAAGATACATAGGACAATATCTTCATCCGGCATGATAAAAGAAGAGCTAAGCCCATTATCATTCGAAGACTTATAAAAATAATAATAGCTATCATTGACCTGCAGATAAGTATTGTCAGTCAAGTCTTTTTTGTAATTGCATTTAAAGACTACTGACTTTCCAACTGTCAGTGAATCGCCTTCAGCAAGTGAATAAGAACTGGCTGAGCGGGTAAAATCAATAACATTAAGAATCTTTTTCTTAATAATAGTAGTACTAGAACTGCTGCTAAGAGAACTTTCACTAATAGAAGAAGAGACACTATCAGAAGATAGAGAAGACGAAGAAGCTGATGAAGAATCTAAAGAAGAAGATAGACTGCTATTAGAACCAGCCGTTGAAGAACAGCTGCTGATAGCAAGAACAAATACTAATAAGCTCGCAAAAATACTTTTTTTCATAATTTATACCCCCTTTTTTGAAAAATCGAATCTTCGAATAGTCCAAGTCAGCCTGATTCAAGATGAACTCAGGTCTCAATAATGAACTAAAACATAGCCTCTCTTTTATGTTCCTATAAATCTTTAGGCTTTCTTTTTGGAATGCAATAAAAGCTTTTCAAAATAAAAAAATGCCCGACCGATTCAAGATAAAGACTTCTTTTTGACCGTTAGAAAAGTAAAACCCAGCAACACTATTATGCCTTACTCAATAAAAGAGGCCGCCTTTAAGGCAGCCCCTGTTCTATCATTCTACTTCGATTTCCTTGATGTTCATCTCATTGCCTTGAAGAAGATGAGTGAATTCACTCTTGCAATAGGGGCAGACCCGTCCATATTTGATGGTATCATACTGTTTTCCGCAGCTATCGCATAACGTAATGGCTTTGATTGGAACAATCTTCAGCTTGGAGCCTTTCATAATCGGACTTTTGGAGCAGGCCCAGTTCCAGACATCCTCGAAGTAGGAAGTGACAATCGTGGAGACATCCCCGATTTCAAGAGTCGTCTTCTTCACATGCTTGATGTCTTTGTCTTTAGCAAAGTCTTCTATCGTCTTAATGATTTCAAAGGCAACGCCTAACTCATGCATTCTTAGAAGCCTTTTTCTTTTGCTTGATGGCTTTCTTATCGACCTTGTGCTTCTTCTCACTGGCTTTTTCAGCAGCTGTCTTCTTACCGAAGACGACCTTGAAGCCACGCTTTACAACATAAGGCAATAAGGCCTTGACCTTGTCTTCAGCCTTATACATGGTGCTGGCTTCCGGATGAACTCTAAAGAGATGAATGGCATCGAAGTTGCACTTAGTGGTGCAGACTCCGCAGCCAATGCATTTGTTTTCGTCCACTACAGCAGCACCGCAGCTTAAGCAGCGCTTAGTCTCAATTGCCACCTGATCGCTAGTAAGAGTCTTATGGGCATCAATGAAGTTATGATGATAATCGATGGCTTCATTCATGCCTTCTTCCTGACGGCCGGCATGATCGTAGGAGATGTCAGCAATATTGTTTTTATCTAAAGCCACATATTCGTATTTGTTTCTTCCAATAGTCAAAGAAGTGCCAGGCTGGACAAAACGGTGAATGGAGATAGCGGCCTTCTTGCCTTCCTCAATTGCATCAATTGCAAAACTAGGTCCAGTATAGACATCCCCGCCGACAAAGATATCGGGTTCTTCTGTCTGGAAGGTGATCTTGTCAGCCAAAGGACCTTTGGCACGATTGAAAGTAACTTTGCTGCCTTTTAGTAAGTCATTCCAGACAATGGCCTGACCAATAGAGAAGATGACAGTCTTGCAGGGAATAGTCTTCGTAATGCTTTCATCATAGACCGGAGCAAAATGATGGTTTTCGTCATAGACTTTCACGCACTTCTTGACGATGATGCCACTGACTTTGTTATCAGTAAGTAAAACTTCTTTAGGTGCCCAGCCACAGTTGATTTCAACCTTTTCTTCTTCAGCTTCCTGAATCTCCTGCTTAGTAGCCGGCATGATGTCTCTAGTCTCCAGACAGAACATGGAGACCTTGCCTGAAGTCAAACGGGTGGAGCTTCTTGAAGCATCGATAGCGACATTGCCGCCGCCAATAACAACTACATCACCTAATAACTTCGGAGCTTTGTCTTCTTGGATGGCACGTAAGAAATCAACAGCCGTAAAGACATTCTCACCTGTTTCCCCATTGATATGAGGAAGCTTGCCACCTTGACAGCCGATAGCAATATAGAAAGCCTTATAGCCTTCTTTTCTTAAGCTATCTAAAGTAACATCCTTGCCGACTTCGACTCCATACTTGATATCAACGCCTAAATCCTTAATAACTTCAACTTCAGCATCAATAACATTCTTTTCTAGTTTATAAGAAGGAATACCATATCTAAGCATTCCACCGGGCTTAGCGCTCTTTTCATAGATAGTAGGGTTGTAGCCTTGCATAGCTAGATAGTAAGCACAGCTTAAACCAGCAGGTCCGGCGCCGATAATAGCGACTTTTTCTTTCCAACGGCCAACATTGGAGGCAATGATAGGAGTAGGAATATAACGAGTCTCTTTCTTTAAATCCTGTTCAGCCAGGAATTTCTTAACGGCATCAATGGCCACTGGATGATCAATGGTTCCTCTAGTGCAGGCATCTTCGCATTTCTTGTTGCAGATTCGGCCGCAGATGGCAGGTAAAGGATTTTCCTTCTTGATCAAAGCCAACGCTTCCTGATATTTGCCTTGACTGGCAAGTTTCAAATAGCCTTGAACAGCAATATGGGCTGGGCAGCTAGCTTTGCAGGGAGCCGTACCGGTTTCATAGCAATTGATGCGGTTGTTGTCACGATAGTTCTCATCCCACTTGTCTTCACCCCAATGCATATTGTCCGGAAGCTCATGCTTAGGATAATTGATAGGACCAGTCTTAGTGCAAAGCTTCTGACCTAACTTAACGGCACCGGCGGGGCAATGCTCGACACAGCCACCGCAGGCCACACAGTTCATCGGATCGACTTTAGCGACATAGGCGCTTCTTGACATATTGGGTGTGTTGAATAGCTGGGAGGTTCGTAAGGCATTGCAGATGTTGATGTTGCAGTTGCAGATAGCAAAGATCTTGTTCTTGCCATCAATGTTAGTGATCTGATGGACAAAGCCGTTATCTTCAGCTCTTTTCATAATAGCCATAGCTTCATCGTAAGTGACATAATGGCCTTTTTTAGTTTCCACACAGTAATCAGCCATATCTCCTAAGCCGATGCACCAGTCTTCGCAGTTGTCGCCACAGCCTTCACCTAATTTGGCTCGGCCATAACGGCAGGAGCAGATACCGGCTGAGATATGACCGGCATATTTCTTCAGCCAATAGGAAATATGTTCGATATCAATGGAGGTATTCTCCATCTTGATGGCTTTTTCAACTGGGATGACATGCATACCAATGCCAGCACCGCCCATAGGAACTAAATGTGTTACTTTCTCTAAGGGTAAGAAGGTCATTCTTTCAAAGAACATGGCCAGTTCCGGATGCTTATCAATAGCTTCCTTTCGCATATTGGTGAATTCAGCGGAGCCAGGGACAAATAAAGGAAGGACATAATAACGGACATGAGGGGCACCTTTGATCGGACCATTGTCGTCATAGTGGTCACCATAGTTGAATTCCAATAATCCAGCATAGGACATCTGATCAAGAAGTTTCTGAACCTGCTCCGGAGTCTTCTCTTTATTACGTTTGCAGATTTGTTCAAAGGTATAAGGTGTTCTTAACTTCATAGTTAAAGCAATATCGGCCATTTCATCAGTCATAACACATCTTAAGCCCCAGTATTCTGGGTCTTCGGAAGTTACTTTGTGCCCGATGCGGTCAGTGACACGCTGAGCAATCTTGAGAATCTTCTTATTGGGGTTCTTCTCTCCGATGAACTCCGGCTTATAGGCTTTGGACATTTCAGGCATAAACTAATTTCCTTTCCAGGCTTTGACCTGTTCTCGTAAGTAGTCAGCTAATTCCTTAATTCCCTCGCCAGTCTTAGCTGAAACCAGCATGACTTTGGCATCCGGATTACGGAAATGGACATTCTTGATAGCTTTTTCAACTTCAAAATCAAAGACCTTAAGCGTATCAACTTTAGAGATAATGACTAAACCACAGACTTTATACATCAAAGGATACTTCAAAGGCTTATCGTCTCCTTCCGGAACCGAAAGAATTGTGGCATTAAGACAGGCTCCAGTATCAAATTCAGCCGGGCAAACTAAATTTCCGACATTCTCTAAGAAAATCAAATCCAAGTCTTTGGATTGAAGATTATCTAATCCTACTTTAGTCATGCCAGCATCCAGATGACATTCGCCTCCGGTATGAAGTTGAATAGCTTCAACACCCGTATGATCAATAATGCTTTTAGCATCAACATCACTGTCAATATCAGCTTCCATGACACCAATCTTCAAATCATTCTTAAGTTCATTGATTAAAGCATTCAATAAGGTAGTCTTTCCAGAACCTGGAGAAGACATCAGGTTGACTAAAAAGACTTTCTTGTCTTTCAATTCTCTTCTTGTCTCATTAGCATCGACATTGTTCTTGGCAAAAACGCTTTGCTTAATTTCGATAATACGGATATTCTTATCCATTTTTGTTCATCCTTCCCCTGTTTGTATATTATTATTATACCCTATTAACTATCTCAAAATAAATTAGGATGAACAAATAAAAAGTCAAATAAAGAAAGCCATTAAAAAAGTCTTCTTTTTCAAAAGGGAAAAAGAATGCTTAATATTTCACCAGTCTCTTTTTTATTGTAAAGGTTGGTAAGTAAAAGAATACTTATAAATGCTAATTAAAGATAGTTCTCCCGATCCGGATAAGGATCAGGAGCGTTTTCTTTACGTTCTAATTGATAGAAGTAGCCACCGGTAGCTTTTATATTACTTAAAGTGATTTCAGAATAAGAATGAGTTGAATCATCCGGAAGTTGGAAATAATGAAAAGGATAACCAACGGTCATGGAAAAAGCTTTTGTTCCTTTGATCAATTCGCTGTCTTTGGTATATTGGTAATCGGCTTCCAAGTCTAAACGATAATAAGGAGAGAACAGAGTTCCTTTGGAAAGCCATAAGACTTTATCCGTGCCATCAATTCTTTCTTCAATTGGAAGATAGGAAGCATAATTGTCATTACTCATTTCAATACGTTTAATATCATATCTTTCAGAACATAGATAATAGTTAAAGGTATCTAGAGAAACACTTGAGGCTCCACTATTAAGACTTACTTCTTTACTAGCATGGCTGCTTTCAAGATGAACAATTGAGATACTGAAGTTGCCTTTAGCATAAGTGAAGTCTTCTTTATCACCTTTCTTAAGACCCACAATATTGGTTAATTCAGAATAATAATTGACTTCGACTTTATAGGGATCAACTGAACTATATGCTTGATGGGATGAAGATAAGTCTTTAACGAAATAGAAGCAATAATCAACATAGGAATCGTTGTTTTCAAAAGGAAACTTTGCAAATTCGCTTAAAGTATTCATAGGAAGCAAATAGGTATTGAAATTCTGAGAGAAGCACCCGGTGGTACCATTACGATAATTGTCTTCTGGATGATCTAAAGCCGAAGAAAGACTAGAGATATATGGGTTACCTCGGAAATATTGATAGATATTATCCATATAAGAATCAAATACTTGGCGATTATCAATCGTTGCGACATATTGTTGGGAAGAGGAAAAATAAGTAGCTAAGAAAGAATCACTCCCCGCCTTCAAACTTATTTTAGGCAGATCATATAAGCCACTAGATTTGAGAAGAGAATCAGAAAAGAATTCGTTGCTCTTAATCGTGTAATTATCTTTTTCCTTATCAGAGCTCTTGACTCCAAAATAGATTCCTACTCCAGTAGCTGAAAGAGCAATTACACCCACTAATACTAAAGCAATAATAAGGGTCCGTCTGCTTTTCTTATTATGTTGGAGGTTTTTATCAACGTCACCATAATCCAGCAATTCATTTTCAGTGCAGGAAAACAAAGCACATAAAGCCATCAAAGATGATTTAGTAGGTAAAGCAAGTCCTTGTTCCCACTTAGCAACTAAGCTTCTGGAAACATAGATCTTATCGGCCAGTTGTGACTGAGTTAGACCTAATTGGATTCTTTTTTCTTTCAGTTTGTTAGAAAACATAGGTGGCCTCCTGAGCATACTAATTATATCAAAAGCATTAAAAAAACCATGATACTTCCGTGATACTTTAGCTTTTTAAACCCAAAATAAAAATGGTTTCTTGATTATCCAATTGTTTGTTTAGAAGAATTTTTTCAAGCCAAAATTTTATCATTTTTAGAATAAAATATTTGTTAATTTCATAAAGATAGGAGCCAACTCTTTATACTTTAAAAGGTTGTATAATTAAGGGATTGTTTGAATTGAGATATTTTCTTTTGATTCACTTAATTAGAAAAACGATAGTCAAATTTAATTATGTGTTATCAAAGTTGTAGGCTTTTTACCCTTTGAACCAGGTGTCCCGTCTGGATTCCACAGTCCACCTTTTGCACCAGCAGACCCACCATTTCCGCCTTCTCCACCAACCATAGTAACTTTTGAATTCACATAGGCATCTTGACTATATTTGATGCACACGCCGCCATCTCCACCATCTCCACCATCACCGCCTTGCCAATTTCCACCTATAGTACCAGGTGCATTAGCCCCATTACCACCATTTCCACCACGTCCACCGTACAATTCAAGCATTTGTGAATCAATAAATACCGAATTACATTTTATTGCTGGATTACCATCTTCTCCATTCGACCCATTTCTAGGTTCTTTACTAGTCGACCAATTCTCTTGACCATTGATTCCATTATTTCCACTACCGCCATGTAAGGTTAATAAATTGCCAGAATCATTTGTATAAAAAGGGATCATAAAATTATATGCACTTATGGCAGGATAATGAGCTAAGGTTGAAATGGTGGAGATTCCATAATTATAGAGATTTAATTTTGACCCAACATAAGAAGAAATCACTGGAGAGTTAGAAGAACAAGAATCGTGCAATGAATTTAGAGAAAGAGTAAAAGAAGACTCTTTTCTATCGCCTATTTCGAATGCTAGATTATATGTCTTGTATTTGTTGCAGAAAATATCAAACCTAAACAAGGATTTATCAAATTTTAAAAGAATTGCTTTAGATGTATCAAAACTTGAATCATTTACTAGTGAAAGGATAATTTGCTTTTTCTCGCCAATGCTACTTACTAAATATTTGTCATTAGAAATTTCCGAAACCACTGATTTGAATTCATCAAAAGAGAAAAAGACGCTACTACTAAAATTGGAAATAGTATCTTTATCTACAAATTTATCATTTAGGAAACGGAGTTCGAAATCTCCATCACAAACCTTTGAGCAAAGTGTCTCAAAAATTGATTTTGTCACAAAATTGAAGCCACCAACAATGGAAAGCTTTTTTACAGAGGCCATTTTTTCAATAGATTCAATAAATGAATTGCCATCATTGCCAACATCAATAGAATCACAATGGTCTAATATCAAAGTATTTATATTTAAAGAATCAACGGATGTAATGTTTTGCAAATTGAATGAATTTGTTAGGTCTAATGTTTTTAAAGAAGAAAAGCCTGACAAATTTGGAATAGTTAAAAATGAATTTCCTCCTATCTTCAAAGTAGATAGCTTGCTTAATTGAATTGAATCTAATTTATTTCCATATGTTTCAGAGTCAAGGCTATTTTCTGATATATCTAAGTATTCCAAATTAGTCAAAGAATTAAGTAATGAAATATCTTTTTTGTTTAATTGGCAATTAGAAAGAACTAAGGTCTTCAGTTTTTTCAATGGCTTGATATTTTTTAATGAAGAATCTGTTCCACTCACATCCAGATAAGTTAAATTAGAAAGGTATTCTAAGGAGACAATATCATTAAAAGGAACTCCGCAATTACCTATTCCAAGTTCTTCTAAATTATCCAAACCGGATAATGAATCTTTGAAATTCATTATTCGGTTACCGTTTAAAATAAGTGATACCAGTGAATATGAAGAGCTCAACGGAGAAATATCAGAAATACTATTATTTGAAAGATCTAAATGTTTTATTTTATAAAGATATTGAAGCTTTGTAATTTTTGAAATTGAGTTATCAGAGAGATCCAAGTTTTCAAGTCCGTCATTTTCAACCAATGAGGACACATCTGTAAGACTATTATGAGAAAGATTTAGGTTTTTAAGTTTTGAAAGATTTGATATGAAACCAATATCAGTAATATTGTTTTCGCTAAGATCAAGAGAATCCAAATTTCCTAAGTATTTAATTCCATCAGAGGCATTTTCATCATTGATTAATTCCCCACTCAAATCAAGAGAAGTGATATAGCTCAATAAAGTATTTGGAACTAAATCACTTTTATTTTGAATACGTCCCTGTGAAATCAAATCCAACTTTATCTTTGTTGCCAATATCGAATTAAAAACAGTGTATCTTCCATTAAATATTTCCAAGTCTGATTTGATCAACTGAATTTTACCCTGACCAAATCCAAACACTTCAAGTTTCCCATCTTCATTGATTTTTAGAATACCTTCGGCTCCTTTGATAGAATACTTTGAAGCATCATCTTTTAAAATGCCAATGTCATATTCTTGGCCAAAAACAACACCACCATCTATATCTAAAGTTTGGCTCAAAAGATTAGAAATAGAAGAATCCGAATTTAAAGTTTTTATTTCTAATGAGTTATTGCTTCTAATATCTCCGATAGTTGCACAAATAACAGCACTCCCTATTTTATTTGCTGAAAAAAGAACCTTTTCACCATTAGAAGTCAATGACCCACCACATGTGTTATCAGAAATCGAATATTGTATTTTTTTAGCTTTTTCAGGATCAATTGCCGATTCACTAGATAAAGAGATTTCAATAGGCTTTGATTCTTTTAAATAGAAAATATCGGAAGAAGCTATGATAGAAAAAGATTCTTGTAATGTAGATGAAATGGAAGAAAGATTTGAATTTGTTTCACTTCCACAAGAGGAAATAAATAAAAGAGAAAAGCCATATACTCCTAGTCCAATTCTTTTAAAAATCCTTTTTTTCATTTAAAAATCAATTATCCTTTTCTTCAATTATAAATAATGATCATTAATAAAAAGCTAATCACAAATATTAAACCAAATTCTTTTCTTATTTTTAGCGGTCTTATTCTTTGCAAAACAAAAAAAGAATAACGGTAAAACACGAAAACATTCTCCATGGTTTTTTTGGAATACAACTTATTTCAGGCTTAGATTATATGATAAAGCAATGCAATATTCTTATTGTAAAAGTCGCTTCTTTTATTAAGCGTAAAGCATCTGATTGCTCTTTTAGTTAGCTTTCGGCTGCATTACTTCGTTTGTGGATGTATTCGCATCAATTATTGTGCCTTTTTTATTCAATTCACCGGCCCACTTAAAGGCTTCCTTAGAAAGGATAACGGCAATTATTTCATTGATGATAGCAGCGGCCGCTATTGTTCCTTGAATAATGGCAGCACTTTCTGGGTCAGGGCCTGATAAGATACCAACAGCAATGCCGGTAAAGATCAAAGATACTCCTGAATGGGGCAATAAAGTTAGGCCCAAGTATTTTCTAACAGTGGGCTGAGCCTTGGTGACTCTACTACCGATATAGGCTCCACCAATCTTACCTAAGGCACGAGAGAGAATATAGACCGCGCAGAAGACACCGGCTCCGGCTATATATTTGTAGTCCAAAGGCATACCAAGATTCACGATAACGGTCAATAAGGAAATAGTCAGAATCGGAGCAAACCTCTTAAGAATCAAATTGTGTTTTTCTCCCGGTATCATATTAGCAATCACTAGACTCACGGACATACCAATCAATAAGTAGTTCAAAGAGAAACTTCCATAGACATATTTGTCAATTACTAAGCCTAATACTCCGGCTACTAGCAAAGAGAGAACATAAACGGCAAAACCTACCCAGTCATTCTTGATTTTCTTAATCAGGAATCCGCCTAGGAATCCTATCGGAATACCGATAATGAATGGGAAAAGAATCATTAAGACTATCAGATAGACCGGTGTGCTTCCTTCTCCTAAGGACGCACTGACAATGGAGATGACCGTAAAGAAAACAATAATACCAACGACATCATCTAAAGCGGCCATCGGTATCAAAGTCCTAGTCACTGGGCCATCGGTTTTATATTGATCGACAATGGACAAAGCGGGAGCAGGGGCTGTTGCTAAAGCAATACCGCCAAAGATGAAAGCTAAATACCAAGGAGTCTTAGTAATAGCAAAAGTAATTAAAAAGATAACAGATACGACTACGAAAGTACCTAAGCTTTGAAATAGAGTCGTGACCAGTATCTGTTTCCCATATGACTTCAGTTTCTTATAAACCATTTCTGATCCAATCATGACTCCTGCTAAGGCCTCTAAAAGGGAGATGATGATGTTATAAGGTATAGAATCAATCGTAGTCTGAGATACTAGATTCACAAGATGTGGACCAAAAATCATACCGGCAATCAAATAACCTAAGATAGCCGGGAGTTTGATTAGAGAAAGAACCTTCCCTAAGGAATAGGCTAATAAAAGTATACCAATTACCGAAAAGATGCTAATTGCTGTTTCCATTGTATTTTCTTCCTAAAAGACTAAAGCAATCAAGGAATCAATTCCTTGATCGATGTCTTGGCTTTTTGATATTTCTAATAGACTTCCTTCTAAAACCAAACGGAATCCTTTGATGCTGACAGGCTTTGCATAATCACATGCTACCAGTACTTGGCAAAGACTGATATAAAGCTGATCCTGAAGTTTATCAGAATAGGCTTTAGTCTGATCATTCAACGAATAGCGGTTGAATAAATCACCTCTTGAGAATTGCAGTGATTTCAAATAAGTGACTAGCAAAGAATGAAGAGAAGGATCCTTTTTTGTTATCTCATTTTCAAACTGCTGATAGGCTCTTTTGAAAAGAGCCAAAGCCAAGTCTTCTTTGGAATGATAGTAACGATAAACGGTCTTCTTAGAGATATGGAGAGAAGAAACTAAAGAATCAACCGAAAAGTTAAGTCCCTCTTTCTTCAAGAGTTCAATCGACTTGTCTAAGATCACTTCTTCAGTGTTTGGAAACGTTTTATTCATATTTCGTTTCCATTATAAAACTTCTCACGCCTTTGTCAATAGACATTGCTTTTTGTTCTTGCAATTCAAAGATTTCCTACTAAACTATTGCTTACGGGAATGATGTTCTCCCTGGCGTAAGCCAAACCGCTAATCAAATAAATAGCTGATGACATCTAAGGTTAAACACCTAGCTGTTATCAGTTTTTTTAATGGGAGGACAGCATGTTTTTTCTAAGCTTAGGTATCATTCTTTTAGTTGGTGGCTTAGTCGGTTTTCTTTTTCAGAAGATTCGTTTGCCGGCTCTTTTAGGTTATCTTTTATTAGGTATTCTTCTTGGTTATTTCGGTCTTGTCGATGAGGACTTATTAGCTATCTCCTCGGAAATCAGGAAGATTGCCTTAATCATCATTCTTTTAAAAGCTGGTTTATCGCTTAACATCTCTGATTTAAAGAAGGTAGGAAGACCAGCTATCCTCATGTGTTTCCTTCCAGCCTGCATGGAAATGTGCATCGTTGGTGTCCTAGGTCACTATTTCTTTGATCTCACTTTCAATGAAAGTTTCCTTTTAGGTTCCGTCTTAGGAGCCGTCTCTCCCGCGGTTGTTGTTCCTCGAATGACTAAAATGATGTCAGAAGGTTATGGCACTGATAAAGGCATACCTCAATTAATAACTGCTGGCAGTTCCATGGATGACATTGTCATGATTGTCTTCTTTAATTCCTTCATGACCATTGAAAAAGGATCATCGGTTTCAGCGATGACCTTTTTGAATATTCCTCTTTCAATTCTTTCAGGTGTCGGAGTCGGCGTATTGATTGGTTTCTTGCTTGTTTTGCTATTCAAATATGTTCATCTCCGGGATTCATTGAAGCTATCTTTGATTATTGGAATAGCTGCCTTATTAGTATTCTTAGAATCCTATCTTGAAAAATGGTTTTCTTTTTCAAGTCTTTTAGCCGTCATTTCTTTAGGCATGGTCATTCTGGCTAAAAGACCAGTGGCTGCTAAAAGAATCAGCCAGAAATGTGAAAAACTCTGGACCGTTGCTGAAATCTTCTTATTTGTCTTAGTTGGAGTCTCGATTCAGATTCAGTACTTCAGCAAATATATTTTGATGTCTTTAGCACTTCTTGCCTGTTCCTTATTAGTACGATCACTGGCCGTCCAGTTATGTCTTATCAAAACCAAACTGAATCTCAAAGAAAGAATCTTTGTCGCTATTTCTTATTTACCTAAGGCTACTGTTCAGGCAGCTATTGGCGGAACCCTCTTAGATTATGGAAACTCAGTCAGCAATGATGCCATCATTGCTGCTGGCATCATCGTCTTATCAGTCTCTGTCGTCTCAATTCTCTTTACTGCCCCTTTAGCTGCTTTCAGTATGGACTTAACCTACACAAAGCTTACTACTAGAACCTTGGAGCCTGTTCAAAGCTAAGGCGGTCATTATCTTTTTCTTCTCTTGTAAGAATATGACCGGCTTCTTTAAGACTATTATCCAAATGATATTCTGGCATATTCTTAAAGAGTATGACATTGTTATCAAAGTTTTCTTCACTAAGTGAGGTGTAGTTATAGTCTTTGTTGAACAAAGGTATCAGATCATTGATTAAGTTATAAGTCCTGTTCTTTTTGTCGACAATCAAAACATCAACTAAGGCCGAAGAACCATCCTCAAAGAAGCTTTTCTGAACTACATACCTAATTACGCCATCAGTTTCAAAATCTGGTACAGTTTGCTCAGATTTGCTTTTTAACTCAAAGTCGATTTCTTTTAATGCTGCCATGGCAACTGAAATCATAGAATCATTGTAAATGCATCCTCCTTCTGGGCGATAACATTCGAAAATATCATCAAGATCACAGATCAATCCATACTGATATTTATTGAATCGCTTATGAAACAGCATTTGTAATGTATTCGGATAGATAAATTTACTAGTGGCTTTTCTAAACCACTTTTCATAGTCACTGGGTGCCAGTCTTTTATTAATAATGAGATTGATTCCGAAAACTAAATAATCATAGTCGTAGTCCCAGGGACCTGAAAAATGTTTGCTTTCAAAATAAGAATATATATCCTTGTCACTCATCTTCATCAGTTCATTCAGTTTTATCGGATCCATAAAGCTTTTTTCCTTAGTTAGTGGCTTTGAAGTTATAGATAGGTTTAATGACACTAGTAACATCAACAGTAGGCTTAATCATCTCTAAGATCTCCTTTGAATTCTTATAGGCTTTAGGAGCTTCATCCAAAGTATCAAGAGTGGCGGTAGTGGTATAAATGCCTTTCATAGATGAAGTGAATTCATTTACTGAAAGAAGCTTCCTAGCCTGACTTCTGCTAAGCCGTCTTCCCGCTCCATGAGGAGCGGAATAATTCCAATCTTTATTTCCTTTGCCAACACCTAAGATAGTTCCATCTTTCATATTGAGAGGAATAATTACTTTTTCTCCTTTCATTGCAGAAATAGCACCTTTCCTGACTACATTGTTTTCATCAATGTAGTTATGAACTGATTCAAATTGGTCAACTACATGCCAACCCATTTTCTCTAAAATCAATTGTGAAATCAAACGGCGGTTGACTTTAGCCCAGTCCTGAGCAATTCTCATGTCATGCAGATAATCAAGTCGGTGCTGATTAATCAAATAAGATAATTCCAAAGGAACTAATCTTTTATTTTGATAGGATTCTTGAATTGCATCAATGGCGGATTTGATCCTTCTTTGCTGTCCTTCACTTTTCAGTAAGGAGATGACCTGTTTTATTTTTCCGTCTCTTTCATCATTCAAAGAACAATCATCCTGGGCTTCTTCCTGATAGAGTTCCGCAATTTGTTTACCTAAGTTCCGACTTCCGGTATGAATGACTAAATAGATAGCCCCATCCTGACTTTTATCTAATTCAATGAAGTGATTGCCACCACCTAAAGAACCTAGAGACCGATCAATCCATTTCTTATTGTCATTCAGTTTCTTATAGCAAAGGACATTTTCTAAAGAATAGTCTTTGACTATCGAATCATGAACAGTCATTCCGGAAGGGATGACATCCTTGATGACTGAGTCTAGTTTCTCTAAGTCAGGGTTAGAATCATCAATCTGGGTTACTAACATGCCACAGCCGATGTCGACTCCGACAATATTAGGTATTATCTTTTCACCTAAGTCAGCGGTAAAACCTACTACACAGCCTTTACCAGAATGACAGTCAGGCATGATTCTGATTTTGGCATTTGAAAAAGCTTTTTGAGAAGCTAAAAGGTTTATTTGATTGGTGGCTTCTTCTTCAATTGTTTTAGCAAAAATCTTTAAATCAGACATGGTTTTACCTCTTTTCTTTCAAAAAAAAGGATAAGACTAATTGCTCATTTAGTAGAGTAATTAATGCTTATCCCTTTTTTATAAACGCAGGCTTTCGCCTTACACCCGTTAATCCTGCAGTTGTTTCGGTCAATCAGGGTCCTAGCCCGAGGGCAATAGAGCGACTACTGCTCTACTAGGATCATCTCCTAGCAAAAGGAGACTGAACTGATAATGGCACTACGGCCACTGACTTTCAGGAAACGTCGGTAAAAATTGAATGATGCCAATTCTTGATCGGCCTTTTTCTTTATTCTTGCCGGAGATACCCCTACTCGTACCTGACTAAGACACTATAGCCTATTACTAGGCATCAACTCCGAGACCTTGTTTTGAGTATACCTCAAGGTTTGTCCTTCGATCTCACTCGAAGGCAAGAGGCGGCCAGGAAGCTCTTGCGAGCTCATTATGTATGGCTCTTATGGTCCTATCTCAGTCATTACCTTAACTTTCAGATTCAGATGCACTGACTTCCGAAAGGTGTTTATTAGACACCTTCCTTGCCCCTTTCAAAGCAAGGCATTTGTTTCCTGAAAAAGTAGCCTTCCTCAGTCCTTATTCGGAGATCATCCAGCCGATCAGTAAGATCATCTTCAACTGGTTGCGAGTATATTATCGGTCACCCTTGCTTTTAATAATAGGTGCAGAATAATTATAGTTAGTGTTCCATATTGGTATGGATTTTATCGATATATTTGGTGTATTATATATCTTAAAGTGTTCCATATTTTGGAACTAACTAACTATGGATGAAAAAATAAAGGTCAATTTGTCGTATCGTGACTACTATTCCTTATTGAATGATATGGAGCTATTTTATTATGTCAAAGAAAACGGAGAACTGAAGCAGAATCAGTTTCTGAATCAGTTAGTTGTCAATTTCTACAAGGATGATGAGAATCAGAATGAGTTGATATCATCCTTATTAGATAAGCAATTAAAAGCTAACATCAAAGGCAATATCAATGATTTAAAAGATTCTTTATTAAGTCTTTTAGCTACACCTAAAAATGAAAGCCTTATTTACCGCAGTTATGATTGTTCTTTATCCTTTAGACCAAGTAAAGAAAATCAGGATGTCTTTGATTATATTGAAGCCAATCTCTTAAAGAATGTTTCTATTTCCAGCTACTTCCGTTCCTTGTTTCATAGTTACCTAAGATTAAGCGGAGCTGAAAGAGAAGCCGTTATCTTTTCAAGAGAAACAAATCAAATCAATGAAGCCATTGAAAAAAAGAGAATCCTCCGACTTAAAATTGGTGGCAAAGAAGAAGAATTCTATCCTTTTCAAATGAGAACCACTAAAGAAGAGAACTTCATTTATGTGATTGGTCTTTTAAAAGGTAAGACCATTTATTCTTTCCATCTTTATAAATTGAAAGGCCTGACAATGACTACTCATACTTTTGAATTCTCCAATGCTGATAAGAAAGCCTTAACTAAAGCTTCTTCTTCCGCTATTGAATATGCAAATGCTGATTTAATAGAAGCCAAAATAAGATTAACTCCTCTAGGTCAGAAATCATTTAGAAGAATCTGGCATAACCGTCCTGAACCGATTAGGATTGAAGACGGCTTTTATTTCTTTGAAGCACCCTATCAGCAATTGCTCCATTACTTTACCCGTTTTGGTAATGAAGCTGAAGTCTTCCGTCCTTTAAGACTTCGGAATGATTTCAAGCACTTCTATGAGAAGGCTTTAAAAGCCTATACCGAAAATAAGACAGATAAAGAAACCTGGCCGAACCAAAACAAAAAGGAGGTGTGATTAAGCACCTCCAGACTTAACTAAATCAATGAATCCAAGTTCTTCTCCAGCTTTTTATTGACAGAGACATGAGGATTCTTAATTACTTGTCCTTTCATAAAGACATAGCTGAGTTTTCGTAACGTCTTCAGATCCTGATAGGGAGAAGCAGAGCTGACAATCATGTCAGCTGATTTTCCAATGCTGATACTGCCAGTGACATCATCAAGATGCATGATGGAGGCATTGATAATTGTAGCGGTCTTTAAGGCATATTCATTAGAAGCCAAAGCATACTTGTGGAAATAATTCAATTCCCTCCACATACCGGTTTGGGAAGCAAACGGACAAGAGGAATCAGTTCCTAATCCGACTTGAATGCCGTTAGCAAGGCATTGCTTGGCACAAGTGATGATACCATCAGAAACTATTTTGCAGGATGCAATCTGAAGAGGAGTGTAATGTGTATAGGGAGCAGGTAAAACAACCGAAGGAAGGGCTGGAGAAATAGTAGTGATGATATGAGAATTTCCTTTTTTAAGTTCTTCTATTTCCGAATCCGTCAAGACTGCGCCATGTTCAATCGTATCAACCCCGGCCTTCAGACAAATTTCGACTCCTTTAGTAGATTCCGTATGAGAAGCAATGATCAAATGATTCTTATGGGCTTCATCAGCACACCACTTAGTCTGCTCCAGTGTCATTCTGACATCTCCGGGTTCATCCGGCTTTGTGGCGTCCATGACGCCACCAGTCACACAGATTTTGACTAAATCCGTGTGATACTGAAGATTGTCGTTGATCAGTTTCACTAATTCTTCTTTTGTCTCGCCACCTCTAGCAATTGAGCCTACTCCATGTCCATGAGTAGTCGTAACGGCAAAACCGGAAACTAACATTCTAGGTCCGATATATTTGACGGCATTAATCTGGTTTCTAGTATAGACATCAGGATAATAGATATCACCAACTGCTCTAATAGTGGTGCAACCGGAATGCAGTTGATTAAGAGCACCTTGTTTTGCCATCAAACGCAAATACTTTTTTCCTAAAGGAGTAGCGGCAAAATCAAGAATCATCTCCTGTGCTTTGCCTTTCTTTGCGGTGGAATTTTTCGGTACTCCGTTTCCAAAAAGATGAACGTGAAGGTTAATTAAGCCTGGCATCAGATAATGATTCTGAATATCAATAATGGGAAGACCAGCTGGTATCTTCTCCTGTTCTCCGATACCAACAATCTTGCCCTCATTTACTTCTACATATTGATTAGGAATGATCTTATCATTGATAACATCCACTAAATTAGCGTTACTGATTACATAATGTTTGTCTTTCATCTTCTAATCCTCACTTTTTCTCTAATTGGAATAATTATAGTACCTACCTAAAGATAAAGAGTAGATAGCTTCAAAGTCTACCTTTTCAAGAATTTCAGAAAAAAGAAGCAAGTTTCGAAGAAAAACACCTTTTAATAACAAAGATTGGTAGGCATTGTTTTTTAGAAAGCCCTTTCATGGCATAAAATCAAAAAAAGCAGCGAAGAGCTGCTTTTATCTATTCATTAGTAAGAAACTAAAGAAAAAGTTATCCGATAATGAAGCTCATATAGGAAGTGAAGACACTAAGGAATTGAGATTTTCTCATCTTCGGAATAGCTAAGGGCTTGCCCTCAACTGTGACATCATCACTTGAAATCCCAGTAAGATACCTCATATTGACAAAATAGTAGCAATTGACTTCAAAGAAGGAATCATACAAGAAGTCTCTTTCAGCTTCTTTAGGAGTGGACTTAGTAACATAGTCTTTGTTAGCAGTATGATAAATTGTTTCCTTCTCTTTATATTCTAAATAGATAATATCATTGGTCTTAAGAGTGACATTCTCGTTACTTGAAGTAGTAATATCAACTGAATTGACACGGCTTCTTTTTACGTAAGCCATAATTGATTTCATCAAAGAGATGAATTCGGGATAAGAAATCGGCTTGGCTTTGAAGAACAAGCCATCAAAGCTATTGAATTCCAAAATGTCCTGAGATTCTTTAGTAAGAATGATGATAGCCGCATGAGGATATTTTCGTTTGACTTTAAGAGCTATTTCACTATTAGTAGGGTCATTGGTTTCAGCATCGAAAAAGACCATATCAAAAACATCCTTATTGGCATAAAACTCAGTGCTATTGCTGAAGAACTTAGTTACTAGTTTCTCCGGGCACTTACTTCCAAAATGGAAGACATAATTTTCGAATAGTGTCTTATGGGTAGCACTACTTTCGACAAAGGCAATGTTGGTCATGTTCTGTTCCTTTGATAAATTGTTAAAAAAGCAATCAAATACATTTGTTCTTAAGCTTATCATATTAAATCATTTATGGCAAAGAAAAGCCATTGATTTTAAGTTAATATGTTATAAGTAACCTAAATTTTCAATTGTTTCTAATGAAACAAAGGCTAGGAAAGAAATATAAATGTCTTCTTTAGAAAAAATATTAGTTTTTTCTTATCAAAAGACAGACAACTTAGGAAGTCTATACAGTATCCCTACGAAAAGACATTAAACCTGTTCAATTACTGTTTCAGATTCTTCACTGTTTGAATCAAAGGTTTATAAAAGCCGTCTAATTCTACTAGCGGAGCTTTGATCACTATATTAATATCATTCATATTTTTTAATAGCTGAGCATAGAAATCATAAGCAAACTTAGAAGGAACCAGGATTTCTTCTGAAACACCGTTTTTAGCAAAATACTTATGAAGATTTAAGATTAAATCCTTAAAAAGTTCTTGGTTGTCTCCAATGATTTCATCCTGAACCAGAATTTCTCTGGTTATAGGATTAAGAAGCACAAAATAATAATGACCTATTCTTTTAGCTGAATCATTATGATCAATATCAAAAGTCACATAACGGATATCAGACATCAATGACTGTCCTCTGTTAACAGTCATCAAGGGAAGAGAACTGACTTCTTCTTCAATATCCAACAAGGGACGAAGAGCTCCTTTTAAAAAGTCGGGTTCTAATTCTAAGGTAAACTGACCCGAATTAGGAATACAGGTAGCCTTTAAGAACTTATTTTCGAAGCAATTGAACATTAGTTTTTCTTCTCGGCACTGAAGCAGAATAGCAGTCAGATTACTGATCCATCTAGTAATAGTCTTCGCTTCTAAATGAGTTAGTTCCCCTTGATAGAAGACACCATGATTGAAGGAAGTGATAGCTAGAGCGGTTTCACCTTTCAGAATATTATTCAGTTGGCATTTATCCATGAAATTGAGGTCTTCCCGTAAAGCATTCTTAGGACGGACAAAATTCAAAGAGATCATTCTTCCTAATGTATTGATTAAATGGGAATCAGTAAGTTCCGGACTTTGGCAAAGACTGTTCAACAGCATATTGAACCCGGCTTGTCCCCATTGGAAGAAAAGACTATAGGTAGAATCCTGGCCTGCCATCATCGTAAAGTAGACATCAACGTTCTTGCTATCCACTAGATGGACAATTTCAAAAGGATGATATTTGTTTTTGGATTTCAGGCTATAGAATTCATAGCAGGCTTTTCCTAAAGTAAGATAATCATTTTTAGTAGCTTCATGCTGTTCTAAGCCAAATTCGCTCATCGTGTCACTGAGCAAGGAATTTTCTTTTTTTTCATAGAAAGCCGCCCACTTAAAGAAAGCCTCACGATTGGTATTCAGTTCTTCTTTAACCCCCGCTAAAGAAGAAGCAGTAAGGATGTCTTGAAGCTTTTGATTTTCTGGTAAGGCAACGAATTCCTTCAGATGCTTATCAATCTGATAGGAATCCAGTTTATAGAATGGCTTAAGATAACTTTTCACATTTTTGATTTCATCCTGGTAAGGATAGAATTCATCTTTTTTAATATTAAAGACCGAATATGGTACTTCAGCAAAGGTCAAATAACGGATGATATCGCTTCTTTCTCTAGGCATAACCTGTTCCCCCAATTTTTAATATATTGATTTTAACATAGAGCGACTGTTTTACATATGCAAAAGATACGAAAATGTGTACAACATTTTCGGATATTGTTTTTATTTCCTTTATTTTGAATACAAGCAAAGATAAAATTTCAACTCTTTGCTTCAAATGAATACTTGCTTAGATAGACAAAAACATCATAACCAATAAAGGAACGGCAATGATGATATAGCCGCCCACTAAAGCAAAAACATAGAAACCCATAGTAATAGAATCAACTACCTTGTTTCTTTCTCCAAGATGAGGATGATAGAACAATAAAGCCGGCGCTAAAAGAATAAGGTAGGGGTACTTTCCTAAACCTAAGTCATTAGCAGCACTGTTGCCTTTTAGAATAAATTCCAGAAGTCCGATAATAAACACAGTGCCAGCCGCAATCGCATTCTTCATAAAGAGGAAACGGTTGCCGTTCATTAAGGCTAAGGCTTTTTCTTTACCATATTTTTTTCATAGAAGAGCTTTAAGAAATACAGTCCTAATAAATAGGTGACGCACAATAAGGAGAACTGGGTCTTTTCACTGGCAAAGAGATAGAGAACCGGAATCGAGAGATTCCAGTTCCATAAGGTATTGGCATAATGGTAAATCAAAGTAAAAGAAATAATAATACCAACAGGTATTATCGTCAAAAGACGATAAGCTACTAATCCTTTATGTGTCTTAATTCTTTTCGGTGTATAGAAAAGAGTCAGCATCATTAAGAAGTAACAGGTAATAGTACCGAAGTTATTGGGTACTGTCACTTTCTTACTTAGTTCATTCAAGATCAGATTATTGCTATTAGCAAAAGCCTGCATGATGAGAGATTCCAAGAAGTAAAGCAGAACAAAGATAATCAAATAAAGGAAGACATTACTGAAGACTCTTTTATCATCAAGGAAGATATCGAAATCAACAAAGTAGAGTAAGAACATACCTATCATAAAGAGGTAGAAGAGAGTGTTAGGAATATCGGTGAAGTCATTTCCGGAGATTTGAATCACGCCAAAGAAAGTGAAAAGATAATAAAGAATTCGTAATGATCCGAAAAAGACAAAACAGATACCGATGATTTCAAAGAACGTTTCTGGCAAGAAAGGCGTGAATCTAAAGTCAGTCTTAGCATTAGGAAGTTTTTCTAAGTCCCTTGACGAGACTTCAACGGTCTCAAAGGAAGTCTTTTTTCTCTTTCTTCCATAAATCAGACAGTAAATCAGGAAGAATAATAATGAAGCAGCAGAGATTGCTCCTAATACTAAAAGAACTAATGATAAAGCTGAAAGATGACCTAGCCTTCTATTTCCGGCATAATAATCAGGAATCAAGCCCTCAAAGAAAGAATAATTCATACCGGTATTAGTAGTTATGAGACTATCGAAATTCGAGTTCAAATCGGCTAAATGAGTGGCAGTCATGGCTATGATGGCTTCAATAGCAGCTTGATCTGATTCATTAGAACTATCTAAGGTTGAAGAATAATCCAAGAAGGATGAGAACGTATAGACATCTTTTTCGCTTTCGTAATAATTCACTCGGTAACTAAGAGCAGTATCATAAACGACATAATTGACCTCTAAGAGCACAGGCTGGTTTCCAAATGAGAACTGATAAGTCAGACGGTAGTCATCCGTATGGAAAGTAGCTGTCGCATCAAGGATAGTGTATTCATCTTCATCATAGGAGCCCTGAAGAGAATACAAGTCACTGCCATCAGTAGTAAAGAATTCCGGTCTTTTCAAATCACTAGTCAGAGACAGTGATAAAGAACCATTCTTTTTGAGGTTATCATAAAAAGAAACATAGTTATCGGAGAAACTATCCTGAGAATGCTTGTTATACTGAACGGCGTAATAACCGCCAGCGCTTAAAACACCTATGGCTCCTAAAAGAAAAACTAGCAGGACGATTCTGAATACCAAATGGCCACAAAGATTCAAAAACCATTTGTGCATCTTCGATTCTTCACTGAGAGGAAGAGGAAGCGGATAAGAATAGTTTCCTTGCAGATATAAAGAGAAGTCTTCATCTAAAGCAGCTGAGATTTTAGCTGTTTGCTTCTTATTAGGCTTCAGATAGCCTTTCTCGATACTGGCATAAGTAGCAGTCCTCAGACCTAAAAAGCGAGCGAATTCTTTCCGCTTCTGTTTTCTAGCTATTCTTAGATGATAAAGATGAAGATTATAGCAATCCATAGGTACCTGATTTCTTTGATAGTTTCATGCGATTATTTCTTTGCTCATGTCCTCACATATTGTATAATTAATCCAATGGAATGTAATAGTGTTTTTACTTTTTTAGTATCAATTGGATGTCTCTTCAGCCTCTTTTCCTGTGGCCAGACTACTTCCTACACCCAATCCAAGTTTGCTTATGCTTCCGGTACCACCAAAGACTACGGTAACCAGGTCTACTATTCTGATGACTATTTTTCTGCTCCGGCTACTACTTATAATCCTTCTTTAGCTACCACTTCTTTATGCTTTGCTATGTCCTCCTTTGCTACTAATAACAATAAAACCAATTCTGATTACACCTATCGTTACAAGAACTGTGAAACTTTCTTAAAGAAATTCGGTTATTCCGCTATCACTCCTAATGCTGATTACTTAAAGAAACCAGGTCCGGATACGATTGGGGTTGTCTATAGTAAGAAAACAATCGGTGATGACACCATGATTGCGGTTGGTATCAGAGGTTCTAACTATGAACAGGAATGGGCTTCTAATTTCACACTTGGTAAATATGCTGATAATTCCTATCATGAAGGCTTCTATAAAGCCGCTGATGAATTACTAGTCGGATTAAAACAGTATATTTCTGATCAAAGCATCAAGGGCAATATCAAAATTTGGATGGCTGGTTATTCTAGGGCCGGAGCTACCTGCAACCTTGCTAGTGGCTTACTGGATAAAGCCCTTCTAGATAACAATAAGATCATTGGTGAGGATGTCACCTATCAAAAAGAAGATGTCTATTCTTATTGCTTTGAAGATCCTCAGGGAGCTTACTTTGATTCTGCTTTGGATGAAGTTGAAGTAAAAAGTGAAAACTATAACAATATCTTCAATATCATCAATGAAAATGATCCAGTACCAAAGGTTGCCATGACGGCTTTTGGCTTCACCCGTTATGGTATTGACTGCTACTTACCTGATTCCTTATCGGATAAGAACTATTATCTGGATATTTGCAAAGTAAAAGATATGTATGCCAAGATTGAAAATTACTCCGTTTTAGGAGGCGAATACCTCATTTCTGATTTTGAATATAAGAGTCTTACTTTAAGCGAAGATAAAAAAATTGATCATGTTCATTGGCCACAGGCTCTCTTTTTAAATGAATTCATCAATGCTTTAGCTGTCAAAGGAGTCAAAGACCGGGATTCCTATGTAACTAGCTATCAGGAAGGATTGAGAGATGTCTTCATTCTTCTCTATAAGAACGGTCTTCCCAAAGGTTCCTTGGTGGAATTAGGTATGAATCTAGCCAAGCAATTGATCAGCAATGATGAAGCCAATATCCTGATGGATGACTTAATTCATAATCCGACATATTTTGTCAAAGACTTAGTTCCTCTGATAAAAAGAACCTTAGATCAATCCGGTGTCAGCATCGAGGTTAAGGAACTGCTAACGGATTTAAATGATCTGCTTTTAGCAATTGTAAGAGTCTTCACCTATTCCGCCAGTCTGATTATTTCCTTAATCTCAACGACCAATATTAAAGCTATCGGTTCTGCTCATTATCCGGAGCTTTGCTTAAGTCATTTAATGGCTAGAGACAGTAATTACACCAATGATCCAGTTACTTCCAATATGGATGGAAGATACTATAAGTTCACCTCTGACAATATCACTAGTTCCTTCACTATCAGAAAAGGTAATCGCTTATTAGCTGAGATGAAGGAAGGAGTAGTCATCGAAGCGGATTCTACTACCCCTTATGGTATTGATAAGAATCAGTTTGTCGCTTATTTGCCTATCGATTCCGATTACACTATCGAAATGAGTAAAGACAGTAGTGCTACTTTAAGCATCTATGAGCCTACCAAATTGAAGTTAGTTGATGTCAAAACCGATTTTAATTCCAGTATCGGTGATTCCAGTCTTGATGGAAATGTCAAAGTAGAATTCAAATAGATTATCCTGTTTATCTTTATTTATCAAAAAACCATTTTATTAAAATAGAATGGTTTTTTATTTTATTCTGCAAAATAATGAATCAACTAATTTCAGAATTAATAATTCACACTTGAATAAAAAACTAGGCTTTGTTTTTACTATATCTATTCCACCGGCTAAGTTAGAAGCAAACAACACTAAAAGGTTTCCAAAGTTAAATCATTTTCTTCTTATTCGTTCCTATGTTTAGTATTTCATCACAAAGAACAAAATTGCCCTAATGTTTTTGTCTTGGCTTTGACAATAATCTTTACTGATTTTTTATCATAATTGTTTTAAATTCCACTATATAATCTATTAGGGCTTTTCAATTGTGGTTTTATGGTTCCAAATATTTTTTGCGCATTGCGTGCATTATTTGTCTCATTTTGCATACATACGTTTGCTTATTGTGAAGCCTATAAATAATATTAGATAATAATGTTTCTTTTCCTATGTTTTTGCTTATTGGTTACCTATAATCCCCTATGGAGGTAAATCATAAATGAAAGATTTATTACTAATGAGAGCTCCCTTAAAATACATTCAGGGAAAAGGAGCTTTAAAGCACTTCTACGAAAACTGCAAGTTCTTTGGAGACCATTTCTTGTTTGTCTGTTCTCATTCCGCTTATCAGGCCACTCATGATGCTATTGAGAAATCATTTGAAGGCAGTAAAGCTGTTCGCCGTTATGAAGTCTTCGGAGGCATTTCTTCCGTTGGTGAAATCAACAGAATGGAAGAAATTGTGAAGAAAGACGGCATTGATGTTGTTATCGGTGTCGGTGGAGGCAGTGCTATTGATACGGCTAAGGCTACTGCTTATTACACTAATAAGCGTATTGCTATCATTCCAACAGTCGTTGCCACTGATGCTCCCTGCACTGGTTTAAGTGTTATTTATAATGATGACCATTCCTTCAACTCTTATCTTTTCTATCCTAATAACCCGGATCTAGTTGTTGTCGATAGTGGTGTCATTGCAAATGCTCCGACTAAGTTCTTAGTTGCTGGCATGGGTGATGCTTTAGGAACTTATTTTGAAGCTCGAGCTTCCTATAAGACTCATTCTTTATCTCTAGAGAATGGTGGCATTACTCTTTCATCCTTAGCTTTATGTGAGCTTTGCTACAAGACTTTACTTAAAGACGGTGTCAAAGCCATGATTTCCAATGACAATCACTTAGTTACCCCAGAGCTTGATTCCATTATTGAAGCTAATGTCTATCTAAGCGGTGTCGGTGCCGATAACGGCGGATTATGTGTCGCTCATTCTTTCTACAATGGTGTTACTTCCTTACATAAGAAGACAGCAATGCATGGAAATTGTGTTGCCTATGGCACACTAGTTCAGCTGCTTTTAGAAGACAGTCCAGTTGAAGAATACAATCAGGTCAGAGACTTTGTCTACTCGGTTGGTCTTCCTTTGACTTTAGCAGACTTAGGCTGCACTCCTGAGGATGCCATGAACATTGCTTTAGCAAGCTGTGTCAAAGGTGAATCCATTCATTCCTTATCCGGTGACTGCAAGCCTGAGGAATTGCGTGATGCTATTCTTCTTCAGGATGCTTTAGGACGTAAGTTTTTAAACAAGTAGTTTTTAAAAGCCTTGATTGAGTCTAATGAGATTCGGTCAAGGCTTTTTATATGGATGTTTTCTAATTTAGCTATAAAACCATTTTATTTAAGCTAAGATGGTTTTATTTGCTTTCCACTTTTTGAAGTTTATATTCCTGTGGCTTCAAGAACTTCTTTTCTTCGACTAAGCTGATCAATAGATGAAAGACCATTCCAAAACCAAACATAAGAATAATAACATTCATACTCATTTTTAAAATCCCACTTGTATAACAAGCAAAGAAGATACCATAATAAATCAGGTTAACCATCAAAGAGCAGATTAAAGAATAAATAGTCTTTCCCATTCCGATAAAGATTGAATCGGGAATGATTGTTAAGGCATAAGCAATATAGAATGGAAAGAGTTTAATCACAATTTGGAAGATATCCTTGTGGTTTTCTAATTGTTCAGCATATTGAAAGAAGGGTTCCCATAAAGGAATAGTGACTGACCAGAGAATCACCGTAAGTAAAACCATCAGATAATAATTGCTTTGCTTTAAAGAGAAGTAACCATCTTTGCAATCGTGTTTAATAACTTCTCCTAAGGCAGTAACTGGTATTAAAAGCCAACCCCAGATAAAGTTATTACTGACCCAGTAATTTCCTTGCTGAGCAACCATATTGACCATTTTTCCAATCATCAAAGCATACACAATGTTATCGACAAACTGCTGTCCTCCGGAAAAGACGCCAATCTTTAACCAGCTTTTTGCAACTAAGCCGTCCTCTTTTTTAAACCAGCCAGGTCTTAAATATCCTTCAAGCAGCAAAACTATTATTCCAACCAGCGCCATGATGCTATTAGTCAAGATATTAGAATAGGCCACTCCATTTACTCCATAGTTAGGAATAAGTATAAAATCAGCGATTATTTCTAAGATTATCTGAACTATCATGAAGATATAGACATTTTTGGATTTTCCAATTACTACAAAGACCACATTCACAAAGCTAGGAATGATGCCTATCATGAAAGCTATCGTTTCCTTTTGCAAGTAACTGAAAACAAGATTAGCATCCACAGTTTCAGTGTTCATGGCTTTGACCAAACTTAATCCGTAAAAGAAAACCATCAATGAGAATAAAAAGTACAAAACAAAGACAATGATTCCAGTCTTAAAGACTTGCTTAGAAAAATCTTTCTTATCATTCTTCAGTATCCGATTAAGAATCGAATAAAGAGGTACTATCAAAAAGGCTCTGATAGTTTCATCAATCAGATCAAACCATTCCATCTGGCCAATGACATCTATTCCAGAAGTTGAGGTATTAGTAGAAATCAAGAAGGTTCTGATAGTCTGATAAATAGCCGGAATAAGACTTAAGGCACATAAAGCGATGAAAAGCGGGTAGTCAAAAGACTTCAGCCCTTTAAGAGCGTTTTTTATTTTATCCATTTAAGGTTTTCCTTTTTAACAATCCAGATACTGATTTTCTCTTCTAGAATACTGCATTATTTCTTTTTCTTTCCGCCTCTGGTATTCATTGTTTTCTTTTTTGTCTTCTTTTGCTGAATAAAAATGATTAATAATCGGCATATGTTTAATGGAATCAGCAATCAAAGGACAGTGTTCTTCCTGTTCCTGATGATTGTGGCATTTAAAGTAAGGATCATTTAGGTAGTTGGCTTTACAGATCAAATAATCTTCAAAGCTGACTTCAAAACAATTAATGATGGCAAATTTGTCATTATGCTTTACCCGTGGAGCGTTCCTAATATTCTGAGCGGCTTCTTTTCTAGATGAAGCCATGGTCGGAAAGAACTTTGAAATATAATTATTGCGGCCAACATGTCCGCATCTAGCTTCTACAACAAAATAATTCCTGTTTTGCTTTTTCATCCTATTTCTTCCTTAATCCTGTCACGATACAATTCTACAAAGACCTTGCTCCAGCCAATCCATTCAAAGATTCTCTTATAGTTTTGTTTGACACTTCTTTTCAATCGGCTGTCCATTACCTGAATCATCTTATCTGCCCAATTGGTCTTCATTTCTTTACTTGGACCATATTCTTTTAGAAGAGTCTTCATATCTAAGAAAATAGATTCACTATTCCGATCGTGGTCTCCAATATTAAGTCCTGTCCAGATCAGATAGATTAAGTCTTCGTATTCTTCACCGATTTTGGTAGTATCCCAATCAATGATACCGATTAAAGTATTATTCTCGTTAGGTTTCCTATCAAAGACCATATTTATAACCGAGAAGTCATCATGAACATAGACTTTCCCATTTCCAAGAGCTTCTTTAGATATCATATTGATGGTTTTCAGTGCTTTAACAATGCTGATTAGTTCTTCAATTGGCTCTTTAACAATATAGCCAGGAACAAAGCCTTTTATATATGAAAAGTAATCATAGCCTTTTTCTTGTTTAAGAAGACGAGGAACAAAAGAAACCTGATGCTGTTCCATTAACTTCAAGAAATCATATTCATACTGATTATGAGTACTGATTTTAACTAGATTACCGTTTTCAAGCCTTGTATCTCCATCTGAATATCCGCCAAGAAGTGGCTTAGAGGATATATTGAAATCTTTGATTTGCTGATTGAGATCATTAAGAAGATAAAGCATTTGATCTGGTAAATCAGGTTGAGACTCTAAGCGAGTAGTAACAATATTTCCATAAAGTGTCTGTCCTACTAGGATGAACCCTTCCTGATTAATGCTAACACCTACTTCATTTTTGAAATGCTCATTAAAATAAGCAAGGGATTTCTTATTTAGCTCAATAGCTTTCATTAAGAAGCTTTTGACTTGCTCAGGATATTCTTTTCCTCTCATTAAAAGGTAGTTGGCGACATTAAATAGGAGGTTGTTAACATAGAATCCTTTTTCGTCATGACAATGGAGTCCTTTATTCACATCAGCAAGAGAAATTACTTTTCCATTAAATAAACTGTTGAAGATATTTTTGGTACTAATAATTGCTTTTATCAATCCATTATCGATAAACAATTCCGGTTGAGCATAAGAATAACGCAGTCTACTAAATGGAGCAAAGACTTTTTCAAATAGCTTAGCATCATCACTTTTACAAATAAGTTCAAAAATAGAATCCTTTTTCCCCTTGTCGCCTAACAAAGGCCCATTTGTAGTTTCTAAAAGGTTACCCGAAAAATCTAATTGCAGTTTTTTCTTCTCTGCCAGATATCGAATTCCATTGATTGCATCATAATCAATAATGTAATCGAAAATATCCTTAAAATATTCATCAGTATGTCCAATGATTCCTTGCTCGTCTAACTTTTGATATTCCTCAAATGAATCAAGGCTAGCAGCATAACGAATTCCTTTATTAATGAATTGAATTTTTTTCTTTTGAGGAGAAATCATATCTGAAAAGCTGGTTTCTAAGATTCTTTCCATTGGAATTATGTATTCATAGCTCAAAGGCTTTTCCCCTGAAATCATTTTACTGAAGTTTCCTTTTCCTTTTTCGGCTTCAGTCTCAGGATCTTCCTTTCCTATTGAAACAAAGATTTGTCTAAGTAATCCTATTTGGGTTAAACCGTGTCTAGCAAGTAAGTCCTCTATATATAATTGTTGTTTTGGTCTCATGTTTTTTTGCTTTCTTTATGCTTTTAGCTTAATACCGTAATAAGAGTAAGGCAATAATAGTGTTGTCTTTTTCACAATATTAAGTTGTCTTTTTTTGAGTACACTATTTTTTTCTCTTCGTAAAAAAAGACAACTTGGGATTAAAAAAAAAAAAATATTCAATACAAATAAGCATTAGCCAATTAGTTGAATTTTAAAGTTTATTCTGGTTTAGATTGTTTCTTAAAAAAGTAATGCTTATCATAGAACAGAAAGATAAGGAAACTATTATGAATGTTATTAAAAAATTCTTCGATAATTTAAAGGAAAGTCATAATAAAAGCGTTTTAGTTTCTTTTATCAAAAAAGAGAAGAAACTACTAGATTATCTTCAACCAATTGATGAAACAATACCTGCTTTAATAACTAAACGGCTTTCTTTTTCCTATCAATCAAACGAATACAAAAACTTAGTCAAAGAAATACAGGATTTGACTGAAGAAACTAAGCAGCATAATTCGATTATCGATAAAATTGATTCCGCTAAAAAAGCCTTTAACTTGGATGAATATCTAAAGAATCCAGACAACGTTCCTAATGATTATCTGTTGTCTTTAAAAGGCATCTTAACAGAAATCAATGCCTTTCCTAAAAAAGAAAAGAATTACAAAGAATTTGCCAATGCCATTTCTGATTTTTTAACTAATTCAGATTCAATTAAAGAACAGTATTCTTCTTTAATTACAGCAAGAGCTTTTTTAAATGAAGAAAGAGATTATTATCTAGATGAAAGAATTGTAGAAGGCATCAAGCAGAAAACTAATTTGCTTTTAGAGCCAATCCTTGCTTCTAAAAAACCATACTATAGCGCCTCTGAATTTAATAATATTAATAGCTTTATTTCAAATAAAAACGAATCTTTCATTAAAAAGCATCTTAATGATTCCATATTCGATAATATTGGTGGCCGAAGTCTTGATTTTGATCAACGAAAAACTATCTTATGTGATTCAGTTTCTAACTTAACTATTGCTGGGGCCGGTTGTGGTAAAACTACTACTATCTGTGGAAAAGTAAAATACTTATTAGAGACTAAGAAAGCAAACCCAGATGAAATACTTCTTTTATCTTATTCTAAGAATTCAGCAAATGATTTGAAAAAGAAAATCAGTGAGGTAAACGATCAATTAGAAGTACGTACTTTCCATGCTTTAGGATTAAGTATCTTAACTGAAGCTCTGCATCAGAAAATGACTGTCGAAGATCAGTTTGATGCCATCATTGAAAGATACTTTCGAGAGAAGCTTTCATCTGACCAAAGAAGCTTATATCAAATTCTTACTTACTACAGTCTCTATTTAAAGAGCAATACTCAAAACTATTATGCTGATTTAGGTGCCCAGTTTACAGATTTAAGAAGTAAAGACTTCCAGACTATTAAGAATCAACTCTCGGATTTAGCTGACCCTAGCAAAGTTACTATTCAAAAAGAAGTAGTAAAAAGCTATGATGAACTGGCTATTGCTAACTTCTATTTCATTAATGGCATTAGATACGAGTATGAAAAGCCTTATGCCTATAATGTTTCTTCTAGTGAAAATAGGCAGTACCTTCCTGATTTTTATTTACTTGATTACAAAGTTTATCATGAACATTATGGTGTCAATAAAGAAGGACATACCCCTCAGTATCCTTTAGATGAAGAGAAAAAATATTTGCAAGGTATAGACTGGAAGAGAAAAATTCATGCCCGATACGAGACAACCTGCATAGAAACTTATTCCTATGAATTCACAGATGGTACAATATTTACTAAATTAACTGAAGAATTAGCTAAGAACCATATTCCTCTTAAGCCTTTAAATGCAAATCAAGTCTACAAAGCCATGAATTCCATCTACCAGAAACAGGATTTCAAATCCTTAATTTCCTTAATCAAGTCATTCATCAATCTCTACAAAGCCAAATACTCCAATAGTTCATATTTTGAATTACTAAAAAAAGAAGCCGTGAGGTTCAAAGATCAATACAACATTAACCGGGCTTGTATGTTCCTCGATATCTGCAAGAATATCTATGAATATTATCTTTCAGTACTAAAGGAAGAAAACAAAATTGATTTTGATGACATGATTAATCAATCAATGCAGAAGCTCCCTTTACTAAAAGACTACAAATACAAATATATCCTAGTAGATGAATTCCAAGATATTTCCTATAGTCGCTTTCAATTCCTTAAAGCCTTAATTAATCATGGTTCCTCTAAATTATTTGCCGTCGGAGATGATTGGCAAGCCATCTATCGATTCTCAGGTTGCGACTTGAATATTTTCTTAGACTTCAAAAACAATTTTGTGGACTCTACTATTCATTTTTTGAGCCATACTCATCGAAACAGTCAGGAGATACAAAATATCATTGAACCTTTCATCACTCGTAATCTTCAACAGATTAAAAAGCATTTGGTTTCGGATAAACATCAAAAGGATCCTATAAGATTGCTGTACTACAACTATTCCAATAGACAGGAAATCTTAGTTCAGGCCTTAAGAGCTATTGATGCCATGAATCCAAAAGCATCCGTTTTACTTTTAGGAAGAAATAACTGTGATCTCAATTATTATCTGAACAGTGAGCTAACTATATCAAGCAAAGGACTACTTAAACACCATCTATTTCCTAATCTATCCCTATCGTTTAAAACCATTCATGGCTCAAAAGGCTTAGAAGCTGATTATGTCATTGTTTTAAATAATTCGGACGGACGAAATGGTTTTCCATCCACTATCGAAGATGATGAAATCCTTTCTCTCGTTCTAAGTGAAAAGAGTAATTTTCCTCTTGATGAAGAGAGACGTCTTTTCTATGTTGCTATCACAAGAACTAGAAATGTTACTTTTCTTTTAGTTCCATTGGATTCACAATCTGTTTTCATCCAAGAAATAGAACCGTATATCTATATTGTCAACCCACAGATTAAACATGAAGAAGAAAAGCCTATTCTTTGTCCTAAATGTCATTCAGGACATCTAGTATTAAGAAACAATGGAACTTTTTATGGGTGCTCAAACTATCCTTATTGTGATTACACTAACAGACACGTTGAAGATGTTAAAAAGAACAGACGTTGTCCTGTTTGCGGTGACTTCTTAGTTTGGCGAAAAGATAAATCAGGTCATTATTTCTTAGCCTGCTCAAGTTATCCAAAATGTACCTATACTTCTAAAAGAAGATAGAAGTTGTTTATTAATATTAAGAGTGTATTTTACTTATTTTTGTAGTATTACATTCAACCACTTATTGCTTCTACCCATACTGTCATCATCAATCCAAATGTCGATATCTTCTAAACCAGTTCCTTGGATTAATTCTAGAAGACTCTCTTTAGTTAAATCAGTATAGTAACGATTATCCCGATATCCTTCAAAGTTTCCTTCTTTAAAAGAGACAAAAAGAATACCGTGATCTTTTAAAGCCTGTGCAAGCTTTAAGAAGATTGACTTAAGTTCTTCTTTCTTAAAATGAAGCAACGAGGCTGAACAATAGATTGCGTCATATTTGTTAACTTCATTGAGGTCTTCGATCTTTCCATCTATGACATGCTTCAAGCCAATTTCTTTTCCGTGAAGAAGGAATTCCTTAACACAGTCAAGTGAATCCACCTGATAGCCTTTTTCTTGGAAATAAAGGGAATCACGTCCTGATCCAAAGCCAGCATCCAGAATCAAGGACTTAGGTTTTAAATGACTAAGAAACCTGTCTCTTGAAGAAGAGACATTCAAATTAAAAGAGGTTGAGATATAAGTCTTGGCATTCTCGTCATAGAAGTCCTTGGTCTTTTTGTTCATAGCTGGAACTCCCGATAGAAACGATCAACTAAATCATTCTGGTTAGCAAATTGCAATTCATTCCAATAGTATTTCAGCATGCAGGAAGCAATTGATTTAAAGGAGACAACTATCTGCTTATCTTCTTTCTGATAATCAGAAAAGGATAAGCATTCTAAAATAGCTCTTCCCCAACTGAGTTTATAGGTGTTGGTATTCTTCATATTCTCGATGATATCTAACCAATCTTGGATATAAGGATCAATCATTCTGTTTACTAAAAGGATAGCACTTTGTGATTTGAATTAATAATAAGATCTCCATCTGATAAGAAAGGCGTTTGCATGATATTTCTATTATTTTTCCTAACGCTTTCTATTTTCTTTTGCTACAATATCCAAGTCGTTTAAACTATCGAATTTAAAAAACGCTCATGTTTCCAGAACTAATTCTGGGTTTCAAAAAGCGTTTTTTTATTTTTGTTTTAGGGGCATCTATGACTAAAGCGGCTAGTAAATTCAATACGAATTCTTTCACTGAATGGAAAATAAGCAAGCTCTTGCTTCATTTCTCTATTCCGTGTGTTCTGTCTCTATTAGTAGGTGCTTTATATAACATCGTTGACCAGATTTTTGTCGGCCAAGGTGTCGGTTATCTAGGTAATGCAGCTACAAATGTTGTCTATCCTATGACTGTCATTGGTCTAGGCTTTGCCTATCTTTTAGGTGATGGCTGTGCCGCATATTTAAGTATCTCCTTAGGTAAGGGTGAGAAAGAGAAAGGCTCTAAAGCCGTAGCCAATGTCTTGATTATTTTACTAATCATCAGTGCATTAATCATGACCATCGGTTTTTGTTTTCAGGATCAGCTTTTATATTTCTTTGGTGCCACGGATACCTGCCTTGATTATGCGAGAACCTATTTCAGGATTATTCTTTCGGGTATGTTCTTCTATATCCTAAGTTCAGGTCTTAATTCCATTATTCGAGCTGATGGTTCTCCAAGTTACGCCATGATTTCTATGGTCTCCGGAGCTGTTCTGAATCTGATTATGGATCCGATTGCTATTTTTGGTTTGAATCTTGGTATTGCTGGGGCTGCTTATGCAACCATCCTTTCTCAGTTAGTGACTTTCCTTATTTCTCTAATCTATTTATGGCATTCTAAGACATTTAAACTAAGCCTTAGTTCTTTTAAGTTTAATCCCAGTATTTTAAAAGATGTTGTGGTCTTAGGTGTTTCAAGCTGCATTACCCAGTTATCAATTGTTATTACTTGTGTGGTAACTAACCACATCATGATTACCTATGGAGCTAATTCCGAATATGGATCTGATATTCCTTTAGCAGTCATGGGCATAGTGATGAAAGTCTTTTCAATAGTAATAGCAATCATCTTAGGAATATCAGTTGGTGGACAACCGATTATAGGTTTTAATTACGGAGCTAAAAGATATGACCGAGTTTTAAAGACTTTTAAAATCATTATTATCTCAGTTGGAATAGTAGGTTTGATTGCTACCATTGTCTTTGAAGCCTTGCCCCAGTATGTAATTCTTCTATTTGGAGTAAAAGGAGAAGAATATACTAAGTTTTCCATTCTCTGTTTTCGAATTTATTTAGGGGGAATCTTTTTGACTTGCTTGCAGAAATCAAGCTGTATCTTTTTACAGGCTTTAGGAAAGCCTGTAAAAGCTATTATTCTTTCTTTGATTCGAGATACGATATCCTTAATTCCGGCGGTTCTAATTCTTCCTTTATTCTTAGGTATTGAAGGAGCTTTATGGTCAGGTCCCTTCTCAGATGTGATTGCTGGTATTGTGACTTTCATTATTGTGGTGATTGAATGCCGGCATCTTTCTATTCTAGCTAAGGAAGATAATAATACTGCTTTAAAAAGCAATACATAAATATCTTTAGATTGACAAAACTAGGCAAAAAGAGAAAAATATAGATAGTAAAAAGGAATATGTTGGCAGGAATACTTTCTTTCGTTTTGCTCTCTTTAGTTATTCCTGTTTGCATTAAATGGAAAAGATATGAACAAATTATTAAGGAACTTAACAGTAGTCTTCATCCTAACTGTTTTTGGTGTCTCCAGCTGTTCCCCTAATCAATCATCTAATACTTCAACTAGTGAGAACAGTTCTGAATCTTTGATATCGGAGTCAACTAGCACTAGTGATTCCACAACCAGTATTGTTCCTCTTGATTATTTTCTCATCACAAACGAAAAGCCAGCTGAAGTTTATAAAACCAAGTCACTTCAAATTGAATGCTTATTTTATCCTGAAAATGCGACTGATAAGTCCCTTAGTTTTGTATCCAGTAATCCAACTATAGCTTCAGTATCTAATACTGGTTTAGTTAGTGGTCTTGATGTTGGCACATCTAATATCACAGTGTTCAACAGTGACAAATCAAGTACGGATTCAATCACAGTCAATGTTTTGCCTTTTACTCCCGTTACCTCTGTAACAATCACTCAAACGAAAAAAAATCTTTTAACAGGCGGCTTTTTAAACTTAGAAGTAAAGGTAGAGCCTGAGGATGCCACCGATAAATCGATTGTTTATACTTCCAGCAATGATTCGATTATTAAAGCCGGAACCACAGATACAGTGGAAGCCTTGACTGCCGGTATTGCTACTATCACCGCTACCTCCAAGACTAATCCGGAAGTCAGTGATTCGATTGACTTGGAAAGCTCAGGCACTGATTCATTCAATAGCTATCATGTCGAAAAAGACATCACTAAAGACATTTCAATGCAGGAAATTCAGAAAAGTCAAAGTCTTAATTCTATTCCTAACATGAATAGCAAGCAGAAAATGTTAGTCATTCCTGTTGAATTTGCTGATTATCCTTTCACTGCTTCCACCATCAATTCCCTTGATGCTCTCTTCAATGGCAGTAATGAAGATGGTACGACTGATTACTGGGAATCAGTTTGCTCCTTCTATAAGAAATCCAGTTACTCAAAAGTCAACATGGAGATGACTATTGCTGATATTTATCGGCCTATTAATGCCTCTACTTCTAAGCAATACACTACAAGTGATATTCAGAGTTTGAATTACACAATCACGGTTGATTTCTTAAGAGGAGCCGTAGCTGATTACAAAACAAAAAACAATACTGACTGCACTGATTTTGATAATGACAAGGATGGTTTCATTGATGCCGTCTATTTAGTCTACAGTGCTCCTGATTATATGCAGGCTGAGAAATTGAACGAAGATATCTTCTGGGCATTCTGTTACTGGGATTGGGAAAACTTTAATAATAGTAGTTTAACAAGCCCAATTCCAAACAATTATTTTTGGGTTTCTTATGACTTCATGTATGATAGCGGAAAGGATAAAATTGATTCCCATACCGTCATCCATGAGACGGGTCACTTGTTAGGAGCTATGGATTATTATGATTACGGCTACAAAACTAATCCTCTTGGCGGGCTTGATATGATGGATAATAACATTGGTGACCACAATATGTGGACCAAGATGAGTTATGGCTGGGCTGATCCAATTGTGGTCACCGGCAATAGCAGGATCACTATCAAGTCAACTCAGATCCAAGGTGATGTCATTGTCTTAGCACCGGAAGACTGGAATGGTACACCATTTGATGAAATGATTACGATTGAACTATCCACACCGACAGGTCTTAATAAGGTCGATGCCGAAAATAAATATATAGGTTATTATCCTTATTTCTACACCAAACCGGGAATCCGAGTTCAGTATGCTGACTGCCGCTTAGTCAGTGGCTACAACCAATATATTGATATGTCAGACCCAAGTAAGGTCAGCGGCAATATATACCTTGGTCCATCGAATACAGCTGACTATAATGGCAAAAATAGTCTAAATTATACTAAAGAGAATTACCGACAGTTATCTCTTATCCAATCAGGTAAAGAAGCTACTTGCATCAATAAAAATATAGCAGCCTCAGATGATGATTTGTTTCATGTCGGTGATTCCTTCAATATGAATGACTATCAGGAATTCTTCCCTAATAAAACTACGCTTGACAGTGGTAAGAAGCTTCCTTATGAATTCTATGTTGAATCCATTTCTAATACAGAAGCGACGATTGTTGTTCAGAAAATCTAGAAAGAGGAATTGATTTATGAAAGAAAGAAAGTTATTTGTCGGGTTGCTGACGGTCGTCCTGTTACAGGGCTGTGGCAATACTTCTTCATTATCAGTAGCCGAGGATTCTTCATCCAGCAGTGGAGAAACCAGCAGCAGTTCAGCCAAAGTTCTTACTAAAGATGAAATCTTAGATCTCTTAAAGACTAACTTCACTCTCAAGGGAACTAATCATCAAGTAATAACTACTGCTAGTGATGGTAAAGTGTTTGTAGATACGACAAACTACTGTGATTTTAAGTTTGCACCTGAGCATTTCTATGCTAATGGAGCTACCCATACCGGTTATGTATACCTGAATGAAAATGTCTTTATGAAGGAGGATGGTTATGCCTATGCTTCTCATTTAGACAAAGAGAATCAGGTAGTGGATGAGAAAGCCACAATCTATGATTCCACACAAGAAGATTATGTTCCCTATCTCTTTAATGAAGTCACTTCCTATAAGAAGAACCCTTTCTCCTATTTCACAAGTGACATGGTAACCATGTCTAGTGACAATAAAAAATTATCTTTTGCCATTGATAAAAAGGTTGGTGAATATAACCCTGCACTCATCCTTTTCCAAACCTTAACCCAAGAACCGATTACGTCTGTGAAATCTTTGACTGTCACCTTAGATAGCAACTATCTCCCTCATATTATTCTTGCAGACACAGGTGAAGTCACTGGTTCAATGTTTGTAACCACTACGACCTTTGATTACACTTTCTCCGATATTGGCACTACAAATTTCAAAGCTTTGACACCCTGCTTAAACAAAACCGATGTCGAGCCTGTAGTAAATGGCTTAGATGCCTTAGCTCAGAACAACTACACGATTACTTCCTATATTTGTGGAACAACCAATTATTACAATACGGAAATAACTTATCCTACCTTAGAAAACTACGTTTTCAAAGTTACCCCAACTGGCTATTACACTGATAAGGAATATCAGAAAAGTGTCGTCAAAAAGACCACTGGAGTTAGTTCAGTATCTTACTACCCTATAAGTGGAAAAGCCTATGAAGAAAAGACCTCAAGCACAACCTATGAGTCTTTGTTACCTACATATGATATCTCAGAGAATTTCTTCATCAAACAGAAAGAAGGCGTCTATAAAGTCGAACCGACAGCTGCCCAAACCGTTTTAAAAGCTATGAATATTCCTTTTGATGCCAAATACGAGCACATGGATACCGACACCTTTTATATTTATATCTATGATGGTCAGATAACCAAAATCTCATTTAATTACAATGACATCATGGGAGTCGAGCCAATCACTTACATTTATGATGGAATCGGAACAACAGCACTGCCTTTTGATACCACGGCGGTAGTCCCACATGTTGATAAGCCAAAGACTCAGACAGAGTTTACTCCTAAAGAAGAAAATTATTTCCTTTCTTACTTTGGAAAGAAATTCACATTCCCCTTCGTCAATTCCAATTCCGGAGAACAATATTCATTGAATGAACTTTTCTATATCTCTGAAGATATTATTCCTATTGGAATCGAAATGAGTGCAACTCTAACAAAAGATGATGGTACTGCTGACACTGAAAACCTAACCGCCTTAAAAACCAATTATGAAGCCAGTGTTCAAAAAGCCGGCTGGACCTATAAAGGAAAAGCAACCAATTCAACGCTGGATTATGTCACCGGTGAAGAATACACTAAAAACGACTGCAGTGCTTTCTTCTATGTGGATGATTCGCAGTTTACGATTGATATTCTTTACTCTTCAGACATCAATTTAAGTGATAATAGCCGAGTTGATTAAAAGATAGCATCTTATTCTTCCAATATTATTCGTTGTCTATAAAATCTTTAGTTCAAAGACAGCTGCAGGAAACTTACTTAGCTTCCTGCAGCTTTTTCTTTTCTTCCCATTTGGAATAAAGAGACATCACTAATTTACTGGCAAAGTAAACAATCACAAAAAGAGACAAGGCACCTATTGAGAGAACAAACAATTTTAAAAAGACATTGTCAGGTAGCCAGCTCGTAATCGAGATACCGGTAGTGTCATGAGCTAAATAGAGATAATTAGCATCAGGAATATAGTAATTAGCAATGCAGGCAATGACAGCTAAGGTAAATAAGAAGATAAAGGGTTTATAGATTTCTTTGATACTAGGTCGATAGCCGTAAACGAAAGTCATATAGAAGACAGCCAGGATTGGTAAGATATGTTCAGCCCAGTACTGATAGTACCGGAAATAGGTAGGACCCGTGGTTGAAATGACTGATGGCAGAAAAAGAGGGAAGATTCCGGCCGTCAGACAGGTAAAGAAACAGATCTGATATAGACTTGGGCTTTTCTTCATCAGCATGAAACAGGCAAAGATACAGGACCACTCACAGACTTGCAGAGGTAGCTTAGTCAGTAAGTTAGTTTTTTCAGTTGACCCACTTCCCACATAGAGTAATCTCCAGAAATAGGCCATTTCAAAAAAGAGCATCACTGCCGCGAAGATGAAACGGACATTCTCTTCATGCTTCAAAGAAGCTAATTTCTTCCGAAAATGAAAAATCAGAAAGATTCCTAAGCCTAGGATGATTAAAGGAATGAAATGAGCTAGGCTCCACATCTTGAAGTCTCCTTTTAAGCCATAGCCAAAGAAGCCTTCACTATAAAAATCATTCGTAATTGCCGGTTCCATTTTGCTTTTTCCTTTTCTTTTAGGTTCTACTCTTCGTATTGATGGCTAAGTTCCAGTGTCTGACTTTCTGCATGCAGATAAAATGAGAAACTAATGAGAACAATAAAACTACTCCAATTGTAATTAGATACAGATAGGGATTGATGATCAAAGGGTATTCCCGGATTAA
>JBAXZY010000003.1:0-36255 GCA_041670045.1 Bacilli bacterium
GAATCCGCCATGAAGGGAATTGTTACATTGTCATCATGGCGGACTCTTGAACAGTCACAATGTAACGGGAAGATTATACTACTTATAAGCCAGACAGCAACACTTTGGTTTATCCTTCTCAATAAATTCATTAAAAATATAGTCTTCGAATAAAAAAATAGATTTTTAAAAAGATTAGTTATTTATCCACTTGTAATTAGTAACAATAATTACATTACTAAAAAAGGCGTGTAAAGCTTGCGCAAAAGACTAGTTTATTCTTGTTAATAGTATTATACTTTTTTATAGCTTTGTATTATTATTTAAAGCATTCAGTGAAATAACCTATATCGGTCAACGTTAGTTTTTGTTATTTGAAGAAAGTTGAGGGTATGCTCTATGCAACAGCAGTTTCTTCGTGAGGCTAAAGATGGTGTACATTCCATCTACAAAATTGCCAACGATACTTACCGTTTAGATGAAAAAGGAATTGTAAATGCATATCTCCTCATCGGGACTAAGGAAGCTCTTTTAATTGATACCGGAAACGGTCTTGGAAACATTTCCGAAACCGTTAAAGAATTAACAGATAAGGATTTGAATGTTGTACTTACTCACCGTCATGGCGATCACGACGGAGGTTCACATCAGTTCCAAGATGTTTTCTGTGGAAGACGGGATAAAAAGATAGTCTATGATTTGTTATCCTGCAAAATATCAAGACAAATCATCTTAGCTTGCAATAAAAAAAATACCAAAGATAGATCACACCTCCATTTTACTCATGGCAAATATAATCCCCAGTATCACTTCATCTCTGAGGGAAATGGTTTTGATTTAGGGAACCGAATGGTTGAAGTCATCTGTACTCCTGGTCATACTTATGGATCAATTGTCTATACTGATGACAAAGAAGGTCTGATGTTTACCGGCGATGATGTCAATCCGTATATGTTCTTGCAGCTTCCTGGAGCCACCAGTTTATCGCTTTGGCTTAGAGGAGCTAAGAGAATCCTAGCTTTGTCAGAGTATTACCAAGCATATATGGGACATGGAGATGGCTTACTTACTAAAGAGACTATTGCATCGATAGTGAAGATGGGTGAAGAGCTTTTAGCCAAAGGCAAAAAGCCTTTTGGAATGAAGCAGCAGATTATTTATCCACCTATGGCCTCAAAAGAAGATTTAAATCCTCATATCTTCATTACTAAAGGAAGAATTCGCTAGTACTGTTTCTAGATATTTAGATAGCATCTTATAAATTAACAACTATGTCCCTAAGATTTAGTTGTTTTTTTGTTTGTAAGTTAATTATCATCAAAAAAATGAAAGCTGTTAAACAATTGAAATAGATTGTTTTGCTTTCTTAAAACGATTAAACTTAGTTTAGTTATGAAAAAGAGCCTATTCTTTGATTTAGACGGAACTCTTTGGAACGCTTTATCACCACTTACAGAAAGCTGGAATAAAGCCATGGAAGACAATAATCTTCCTTATCGCTTTGATATTAAAGCGATGACTTCCTATATGGGTTTGACCCCAGAAGAGACTGTACCCCTGGCTTTTAAAGATGTTCCTTTTGAAATAGGAATGAAATATTTTTCTTTATGCTTAGATGCTGAGATTAAATACTTAGCAATCCATCCTGGTACTCCTTATCCTTTTGAAAGAGAAGTCTTAAAAGATTTGTCTTCCTTATATCCTTTATATATTGTCTCAAACAGTGGTAAAGGCTATATTGAGAATTATCTGACGGCTTTAAAGATGACGGAATATTTCAAAGGTCATCTATGCGTCGGTGATTTAGGATTGGTCAAATATCAGAATATCCTCTATATCAAAAAGCAGGAAAACTTCACTGATATCATTTATATCGGTGATACTTATAAAGATTTAGTCGAAAGCCGGAAAGCTTCTGTTTCTTTTGTTCACGCTTCTTATGGTTTTGGCGTCATCAATGAAAAAGTAAATTCTATTTCTTCCTTAAAAGAACTGCCTAGTCTAGTCAAAAAGATTTTCAATGACTGATACAAGTCATTAAAATATCTAAATAGAAAGGGATTATTTATGGAACAAAAAAAGGAAACAGCTCTACAAGAGCAACCATTAAAGCTCAATTACAAACGAACTTTAATCATCGGTTTTGCTTTCTTCGGAATTCTGCTTTTATGGCAGGTTTATGATTCCTGGTGTCCGACTTTCCTGACTGAACTGTTTACCGAGGCCCTGAATGCCTCCAGTCGGGAAGAGGTTCAGTATCTAGTCGGAATCATGATGGCAGTAGATAACCTAGCTGCTTTGATTATGCTTCCTATCTTTGGCCACCTGTCTGATAAAACCCATACCAAGATTGGTAAAAGAATGCCATATATCTTAGTGGGCACCTTCTGCTGCGCTGTTGCCTTCCCTTTCATTCCAGTCTTCTTCCATTTCCATCAATTGGCTGGGACCATAGTCATGATGGCAGTAGTGGTTTTCTTTGCTATGATTTACCGAAATCCGGCTGTCGCCTTAATGCCTGATATTACCCCAAAGCCATTGCGAAGCAAAGCAAACGGCTTAATCAATATCATGGGATATATCGGAGGGGCCTGTGCTACAGTTTTAGGAATCATCTTTGTCCTATCCACTTATTTAGGAACCAATGGTTCAAACTGGCTAAGCGATTCCGGAAATATTTGGCTGATTGAAGCTCCTTTCTTAATCGGTTCCCTCTTAATGATTATCTCCGCCTTAGTCCTTTTCTTCCTAATCAAAGAGAACGAAATTGAAAAAGAAATGGCACCGCAAATGAAGCGAGGTGAGGAGTTAGCGGCTGTCGAAGATAAAATAACCGAAGACGATAAGCCAATGAGCAAAGCCAATAAGACCATGCTCTTCTTGATTCTGGCAGCCGAATTCTGTTGGTTCATGGCTGATAACGGAATATCAACTTTCATGGGCAACTACTCTCTTTATTACCTCCACTGCAAGACTAGCTCCAATATGATAAACACCATTGTCGGAGGTGTGGGCAGTGTCATCGGTTTCGCAGTCGGCGGATTGATAGCTGAAAAGATTGGCCGTAAATGGACGATTGTTTCCGGTCTAATCCTGTTTGTAGCCAGCTTATTGATTTGGATGATTGTCGGTAACGTCATCTCGGTGCCTACTCCGGAAGCTGATCAGTATAATTCCTTCCCAATCTATCTTTATATCATCTGGTTTGTTAAAGGTTTTGGTATATCCTTAGTCCATGTCAATTCCTTCCCAATGGTCGTTGAGCTTTGCTCATCTAAAAAGATCGGTAAATTCACTGGCTACTACTATGCTTCTTCCATGTTGGCTCAGACAATCACTCCTTGTCTCTTAGGATTATTGATGCTATCTTCTTCATTTGGTTTCAAGGGTCTCCCTTTATATGCTTTGATATTCTCTGCTATATCCTTAGTTATCTTCTTCTTTGTGAAGAACATCAAAAACAGTAAGACAACCATCAAGAAAGGCTTGGCCGCTTTGGATCAGGAGGATTGATAATGAATAAACAGCAAATTAAGGAAACTCTGAATCCGTTATTCTTTCATGGCATCGCTCACCGAGGACTGCATAATAAAGACTATACCGAAAATGGGCTTCTAGCTTTTTCAAATGCCTTGAATCATCAGCTAGCAATTGAACTTGATGTTCACTTAACTAAAGACAACCAGTTGATTGTCTGCCATGACAGTGAGCTGAAAAGAACCACTGGTAAGGAAGGCATCATCGAGAACCTGACAGTTAAGCAGATCAAGGAAAATTACCAACTGCTTGATAAAGAAAAAGTTCCTACTTTTCAGGAAGTACTTTCCCTGATTAAGGAACAGGTTCCGATTGTGGTGGAACTGAAAGTCTATCAGAAGAATTACACTCCTTTGGCCAAAAGACTGAGGGAAGAGCTTAAAGGCGTCATAAACAAATCCAATTTCATGCTGATTTCTTTTGATCCCCGTGCTTTGCTGCCTTTTAAGAAATCGGGTTATGTCCGTTCCTTATTAGTGGCTAAGAGCCATGAGTACACCTATATGTTCAGACATCTCTTTGAATCCGTTGACTTAGAATATGTTCTTTTCAAAGAAAAGAGAATTCAGGACTATCATAAGAAGCATCTAGTCAATACCTGGACCATCGAGAATCAAAAGACTTTGGATTATGTATTTCCTTACACGGATATGGTTACCTTCCAGAATATGGATTATGAATCCGTTCAGGATAAATTCAATAAGTAGTTTTTTACTTTACTCAAAATAAAAGTGCTGTCCTCATTTTTGGAAGATAGCACTTTTAATATCTTAATGAGAATACGTTATCCTAATTTAGCAACCTTAGCCGTCAGATTATAGCCTATTCGGATAATGAATTTCTTTAATTGATAAGGCATCCAGAAGATCAATCCATAATAGGAGCGGTGCCGCAGATAGAGATACATCTTCTTATCAGATACTTTTAAAGCATCCCAGTATTCATGGAAAGCCTGTTTACGGACCTTCTTATTATCCTTGCCACCGGTGATGAAGAAGAGAGTAACAAGATTAAGGTTACCAAGATCATGAATCAGATATTTCTTCAGACCTTTAGGCATCTTCTTGATTTCATCGTACTTGAAAGCATTCAGCATCAGGTTCATAACCGTGACCTGCTGGGTGTAGCGCTTAAACATATTAGTCGTAGTGACTGACTGATCCGGTCTACCGATACGGTAGCGGTAGAGATTCACTGGCAAGTAATAAAGAGTCTCGCAGAAAGCTAAAGGCTTATAGGAGAAGTAGTTATCGACATAGAAGCAATGCTTGGGCAAAACCGTATTGCTTTCCACTAAAGTGTCTTTTCGATAGACCAAGGCATGCATCAAAAGCATGTGATGAAGAGGGAAGCCTTTGATGTAATCCCAGGTGATGATCTTATTCGGAAGCATGAATCTGGTGTATTCGGAAACATATTTGCCATCATCATAGATATGCTCATAAATGAAGTTGCAGATAAAAAGATCAGGAAGGTTATGTCTTTCCAGACGTTTCTCGATAGTATCAAGCAAAGCCAAATAGCCGTCTTTCTCTAATAAGTCATCACTGTCGACGACTTTGTAATAAAGACCGGTTGAATGAAGCAAGCCTTGGTTCACACCTTCGCCATGGCCGCCATTAGGCTGATGAATGACTTTAACAATAGTGGGGTAATCCTTCTGATACTGATCAGCAATCTTGCCAGTGTTGTCAGTAGAACCATCATCAATGATGATGATCTCAACTCGTTCACCACCGACCAAAAGCGAGTCGATGCAGTTTTTTAAATAGTCCTGTGAGTTATAGCTAGGAACAGCAATCGTCAGTAGTTTCATGTATGCGAACTCCTATTTATTTGAATATGATAACTAAGAGAAATAGAGAGGAAAAAGCTATTTAGTGTAACAATTAAAGTCACAAAAGCAAAGAAAAGCACCTCATCTTTTGTAGTTACAAGATAAACCATTTAGCAATCAAAGTCCATAATTAACCGCAAGTTGCCAAAAGATTCCCGTACTTGGAAGCTCTTACAATAATAAAAGCCCTTTTTGATGCTTTAGCTTTAAGGATTTCTTAAAAAAGAGGATTGGCTTTATAAGAATAATTCTTTTGGGAAATATTCTCATCAAAAGTCGTTTCACTCATGATTAAACCTAACAAAGAGAGTTTGTTTTCTCTGAAGGTATCTATTACTTCTTCTACATTCTTTTTCTTGGAATAGTTCATAGCTGTAACTAATAAATAAGAATCGATGAAGGAAGAGACAATCAGACTGTCCGGTACTAGCAATACCGGCGGAAGATCAACTAAGATGACATCATATCTGGTTCTTAAGATACTAATCAATTCCTTCATCTTCTTAGAACCGATGGTCTTAGTTGCAAAAGGAGTCAAAGTCCCGGCATTGATCAGATCAACGCCTGCCGCCGTCTTATTGATGATTTGATCAACACTGGCTTCACCCAGAACATATTCCGTTATACCAGTCTGGTTTTTTAGATGATAGAAATGATGAAGAGTGGGTTTCCGTAAATCAAGATTGATAAGACAAGTCTTGCTTCCTTGATAAGCAAAGCAGTTAGCAAGATTGACGCTTAAGGTTGACTTTCCTTCCGATTCAACCGCAGAAGTTATGCCAATCACTTTTAAGCCATGTATGAATTTACTGGCTAACGTGACATTAGTCACTATTTTCAAAACTGATTCAGCAATCGGTGAATTAAAGTCTTTGATTGAGAAAGAATCCTCATGATGCTGATACCGATTCCTGATTTTTAAAGGAATAGGTTTAAGGCCTTTGTTCTGATTTGAGTTTTCTATTTTAAAGCTAGGTATAGCACCTAAATAATTTTCACCAGTCAAGTATTCCATTTCTTTCATGGAAGTAACTTGGTTATCAAGTGTTTGATAAAGGAAACAGTAAAGGCATCCTAAGACTAAACCAATAATGAATCCGATTAAAACAATCAGTGGTTTCGAAAAGGAAGACTCAACCGCCTCACTGGATGGTAAAGACACAATGAAAGTATTATAAAAGACTTTCCTAAAAGGCTTGCTTTCATCCTTCGATAAGGAATAGGCACTTTCTAGAATTGCTTTAGTCAGTTCTAAAGATAGTTCTTGGTTTTCAGTGGTTACACTGACATCCACATATAAAGACTTTTCATAATAATCATAGGTTCTTGAACTTACAGTCAGATAATTCTTTTCTTTGATGAGCTCCGGAGTATAAATCGTAGTAAATACCTGGTTTTGATTGATATCTTCGCAGGCAATAGCTAAAACCGAGTCATCACTTAGAAAATCAATGACAGTGGGTAGGATGGTAGCGGTGAAATGCAGGTCTTGATAGATCTCACTGTCACTTTTAGTTTCAACGTTATTGTTCTTCTCATCTTCAGAAGGATCCGTAATCAGAATCACTAAGCCATTTGAAGTATAAGACTCTTTTTCAAAGACAAAAGCATAAACTAAGGAAACACTCAGAGAAAGAAGAATTAAAGCAAGGAATCCTTTAACATGTCTTTTCACAATACAAAGAAAATCAGAGAAAGAAAAGAAATGCAATTTATTCTTTCCAGTATTGGACATGTTTCCTCCATAAAAGCGTACAAAAAAGTTTCAATAAAGAAGAAAGGGGTACCATTATCCTAATAGAGGCCAAAGAATAGGAGAATAAAATAGCGCCATTTGCTGTCGTCTAAGCGTGAAAGGCTTCAAAATAAAAGCCTCTAAAAGACAAAGTCCTTTAGAGGCAAGAATCAAAAGTCCTTTTTGAATCAGTTATCCGATTTGGAATAGCCGTTCTTCATATGGCAGCTGACTTCATAGAGGACATTGTTCAAAGCTTTATCAGTTTCTTTATGGGCCATCTCACTAAGTAATTCATTGGCTTCATTAAGAAGCTCGAGTTTGTTTTCTTTGGTGAACAGGACATCATACTTGTTAATCAAGGCATTGCTTTGATTCATTACAGCATCTTGATATCTTTCAATCAAGGCCGAGCAGAAATTGAAGTGTGAGTCCGCTAAGGCGCCAATCAGACGGCTAGCCCAGTAGAAATTATCAGTGGAGACAGTCAAAGTCGTATTGTTGTAGTAAGCGGGAATCTTCTTAACGTTAGTATAAAGAGGAACCAAGGCATTAAAAGGATTAGAGCCAAAGCAGATCCATTCAATAGCCTGAATTTCTTCCGGTAAGTCAGGTCTGATCTGAGCAACGGACATAAAGCTTGTCCGGCTGATACCGATAGGACGGTAGGCGCCTTTCATGGCTGGATCACCGTATTTAGCATAGGGATCATATTTTGTACCCTGGAAATGAGAAGAAAGCAGATATTTGACATCACTGACGGTAATCTTTCTTTCCGGAACACGAGCCCACGGGATATCATCTGAAAGAGGAGTGAAGTCAGCCTCTTCGCCATCCCACTTGCAGGTTCTGGGGTTCAGATATCTTTCAATGTACCAAGCTCGAGGTGTGTTATAGACATGATCAGAATCACTGTGACTTCCGAAAGCCAGACGCGGATTGAATTTACCGTCCAGATTAAGATTAAGATGATTGTCGTTGATGAAGTCCTTTAAGTCAGGAGAGCAAAGGTTCTCTTTTTGCTTTGAGAAAGCATCATCCAAATCAAAGTTATCAAGGCCAAACTGGTTAGGCATAGTAATATAGGTATCATCCGGCACTCTCTTAGCAATCCAGTGATGACCACCGATTGATTCCAGCCACCAAATCTCATCTTTGTCAGAGAAAGCAATACCATTTGATTCATACGTACCATATTTTTCTAATAAAGCCCCTAAGCGAAGAGCTCCTTCTTTGGCGGAATGAATATAAGGAAGAGTGATAACGACTAAGTCTTCTTCTCCGATACCGCCTGCAATATCGGCTTTGCCGTCAACTCCTTTAACATACTTGACTAAAGGATCGGCTCCTAAGACACGGTCATTAGTAGTGATGGTCTCAGTAGCTGTCATGGCAACATTGGCGGAATTGATTCCGCTAGCAGCCCAGACACCTTCCTTAGTATCAACGGAAGGCATAGCAGTATAGCTTAAAGGGTTATCAGGAAGTTCAATCTTCAAATGAGCAATTTTGGATTCATAATGTCGAGGCTGATGGCGGGGTTCCACAACGACTAGTTTCTTAGCATTAAAGATTCCGGTCGGGGAATCATCGTTTCTAGCAATCAATGTCGAACCATCGTAACTAGCTTTCTTACCGACTAATATTGTTGTACAAGCCATTTTATTATCTCCTCTTTTAGTTTCGCACTATTGTAGATGGTTTTACTTCTTTTGTCATCTAATAAGTAAAAAACCAAGCAGCAATATATCAATTGTTGCTTGGTTAAAGACTAATCAGCCTTATTAGAGAGTCAGTTTAGTTGAGTCAGTGACTGTCTTCCAAATAGAATAGATAAAAATAGACATGATTTCTTTTTACTTACACCGTCATCAAGAAAGCAATAAGAATTTATCTTTTCAAGCCATTTGCTTTTTAGTTTTGAGAATTGGTTTTTTCAGTATGTTTCTTTTCCCAAATATGGTTTATTATTATTGAAGCAATAATTAAAGCTACAAATAAGCAAGATGCGGTGTAGAGTATTGGGACCATGACATAATTGATTACAGTATCCCAAGTGGCTCTTTCACGGTAGGATTTAGCATTAGGAGCTATTTTGTTATAAATTCCGGAATTTACTTCGGTATAGCAAATGTTTTTGATTGCTTTTCTAATCGAATGCAAAGCAGTAATGGAGGATGAATCTTTAAACATATCAGTAATCGACATGCCTTTGACGCCATTGAAAGCGGTAAGATAGAAATCATTTTCGGCTCTTAACATCGGGTCAAGCTCAGCCTGGGGGCCATAGTCTGTTATTACCATGCCTTCAAAGCCCCATTCGCCTCGTAAAGCACCGTTTAGAAGATACCAATTCTACGATGACATTACTGGGCCAATACAGGTTAAGGCTGTCATTACACAAGGGCATCCTCGGATTACCTTGTAATCAAGAGAATGAGTATCGGAATTCCAGTAATTTAATTTCTGTTTGGCTTTCTTAGTGGCAATTTCAAATGGCTTCAGATAGAGTTCTCGGATAGTTTGCTCATTAGCCCAGCTCATAAGCATATCCATACGATTTGATTCCTGTTCGTTCATGGCAAAGTGCTTCATATACATGTAGATTCCGCCATTAGCCGCTCCACTCATGATATTGGCACCGACCATTCCCTTCACAAAGGGATCTTCGGAAGTATATTCACCGTTCCTGCCCCCGAAAAGACTTCTATGAAGGTTCAGGCCTGGAACATAAAGACCTTGAAAGCCATTAGCAAGGCCTTACTGTCCCATGATGGCTTTTCTCCTTTCATACATCAGACGGGATTGAAATTACAGCCTAAAAGAATCTGAGAAATATAATTGCACCATTTATAATCCTTCTTAAGATTAAATGTTGAGAAACCTAATGGCACATCAAAATCAATGGTGGAGATTTTACCGATTGTATCAAGCTTAGCGATATTATAGGCACCATATCCTAATAGTTTTCCGATTGGGCTCTTGTTGTCATCGAATTTAAAAGAAATTTCATTGATCAGGTCATTTCATAAAGGGTCGTTATAATCTTTTCCTCTCAAAGCCGATAGTACAATACCTTTTGTTCTACTTTAAAAGGCGTGGTATCTCGGGCTTTAGATCCTTTTTCATTGCCAAGTACTGGATGATTCTTTATATCCATGTTTGTGATTTATAGGATTCAAATTCTTCTTTATAAATATCAGCTAAAGTACGGCTTTGGTCAGTCGGGGTAGAGGGCATCTTCTTTTAAAAAGTCTTCATACATAACTACATTCCGGTCCCAAGATATCTTACATAAGCATCAAGAAACTCTTTCTTGGGCAGGATATCTGAATTTCTTTGCCAAATATCTTAATAGTGGAATCAAAAACATTGACTTTCGAGCAATATCGGAGATTGACTAAAACGGAATTATCACAGCGAATGAAATTATTTCGGTATAACAGATATTCATAAGTCATAATTTTGCCTCGGAATCTGATTTTACTGGATAAGGTTTTTACAACTAAAATATGATTGGGTACTTGAATATATCCGATATCGTTAATATTGGCCTTTTGAAGACTGGTTCTGGAGTATATGCTGATAAAACTAGAAGCTTCCTTAGAGATGTATTCAGTAATCTTGTTAAGCTGAAAATAGAAATCATATGGATTAATGGGTTTAACAATATATCCAAAAGCATTTACTTTATAGCCAGTAACCCCCTATTGAGCCGAATGAGAGAAAATCAGAATAGGAATGTATTTGTCTTTTTCCCTACTCTCTTTGCAAATATCAAGGTCATTTACTTCCGGCATCTCAATATCAGTAATAATAAAATCATAATCGGATTTATAGGTTTCAAAGAAGTCCGTTCCGTTATTAAAGAAACTAACCTTAAAGTCAAAATCTTTTTCATTTGCTTTCGAAAACAAGTCAGAGTAGATAGCTTTGTATTGTTCATCATCTTCGATAACACAAACGTTTAAAACTCGTTTCATTTTATATAGTCAAGTGCCATCAAAAATACGTTAAGCATAAATGAAAATCAAGTAAAGTCGAATCAAGATTAGTTAATTCAGAGGACATGAATTAAACCAAACTATCTACACAAACAAATGATTTTAAGGTACCTAAAAAGCGCAATTCTCTTTGATTATTACAAGGTTGGAACATGATATTTACTAATTTTGAATACTTTTGTTTTCAATTTATTTACGCAGTATTTAGATAGCTAAACATAAAGTAAAAAAGACTAGGCTTCATAACATAAAAGTTTTTTCTTTTTTGATGAATGGCTTTAGGCAAAGAAAACAATCCGACAAGAATCAGGCATATTTATTTTAACCACCGTAATTTAAGATATTAAAAATCAGTAGTCCAAAAAAACTAAATGCTTTTTGTAAAAAGAAATGGCTGCCACTTAAGGTAGCAGTCATTCTAGCTATTTCTTAAATACGTAGATAACTAAGGCATTGTAATAATTCAAATCATAAAAGAAATTAATAACATAAGTGTCCTCTTTATTGGTCACATAATATCCGTATTCATCGTATTTAGAATCATCGATAGTGAATTCATTATCTTTTAGTATATCGTAATAAGCTTTCTCATCATCATATGTAGAGCCATTGATTACTATTTCAACATAATTACCTAAATCATCATCTGTCAATTCATAGCCGTTATATGTGAAACCGTCTTTCTCATATTTAGGTATTTCCAATCCTAGAACTTTCTTGAGTAAGTTTGTCGGCCATGTTGAAGAAGAAACTATGGAATAATTGAACGCAAATATTCCTAAACGGTCTTTACTATTGTCCTGGCCTTACAAAAACTGCAGTTCAATCCCCGTCATTCCGTCAATATCAAAGGCAGCATAGCAAATATCATAGGTAATATATGTTAACTGATTCTGATCAAAATAGCTTTGAGTCTCATAATCAAGCGAAAAACCTAAGTCTGATAAGACCTGTCCGTAATCAGACATGGAGCTATCTAGTTTTTCCTCTTCCTCAAAGAAGCAGTGAACAATCAATAGAGGATCTCCATAATCATCTTTACTAAGATTAAAGTTGAAAGAGGAATTCTTCAAATACGGTAAATCAAAGCCCAAAGTATCATAACTAAGATTTCCTAGTTCTTCACCCCATAAACAGTTTCTCTTCAATGAGGAACAAGAACTATCAATTTCACTGCCGCTTTCATTAGAATTAGAAAAAGATAGGTCAGTTGTGGAAGAAAAGCTTCCACAGCTTACTAAAAGAAGTAAAGACAAGGAAAGAATGAATTTGGAAGTTTTCATTTTACTTGGTGAAAACGGCATTTGTTAAGCAGATTGTATAAGTGCTATCGTAGCCAGAGCCATCACTTGGATTCAAAGAGAAGGAATTATTAGAAGTATCGAATTCAAGGATATCAGTGTCATTTGTGAATTGATATATTTTTCCTGAAACCGATTTATAAGTAAAATCGAAGTTGATTTCGGCCTCAGCACAAACTAAATTCAAATTTCCAGCAGAAGCAATTGTGATTGTAATAGCATAGCCAGCCATAGAGTCTTCACCAGTCCAAGTTCCAACTATGGCTCCTGGAATTACACCGGTCGAAGCAGTAACCGTTAAATCAATGGTGCCAGCAACCTTACTGCCATCATTGGCTAAGGCAGTGATAGTGACTTTACCGGCTTTGACGCCTTTAACAACGCCAGTTGCATTAACCGTGGCAATAGTCTTATCAGAAGTCGACCAAGTAAGAGTTTGAACCTTAGCATCACTTGGAGCAATATTAGCAGTGACTTTAACTTCAGTTCCGACTTCAAAAGAAGTTTTTTCCGCAGTTAAAGTTATCTGAGTCACCTTCTTAGGTTCTTTAACAGTAACAGAGACTGTTCCGATGATTCCATCGCCATTAGTAGCGGTAATTGTGGTATCACCAGCTTTCTTAGCTGTAAAGAAACCATTCTCATCATTAGTGCCAACGGTCTTATCAGAAGAATCCCAAGTCAAATCTTTGACATTCTCACCAGTAGCATCCGTTGGAGTATAGGTGACATTGATCATAGTGGAATCACCGACAGTCAGGTCCGCATTTTTAGGAGAGAGTGTTAAAGCAGTAGCAGCAATATATCTAGTTAATCCTTCATGGGTTCCATGAGCATTGATAGTATAAGTTCCTACTTTAGCAGTAACATTCAGTTTATTCTTATCCTGATAGTCAAGCCGTAAAGACACGGTATTTCCGTTTTCATCCTTGAAAATATAAGCATTGTCTTTATAGTCTTCAAAACTTAAAGTATAGGAATCAGTTCCTTTGAATTTAATGACTAATTGATTAGAAGTAACCGTGATGATTACAGTATTGGAATCATCATCACATCCTTTGTAGATTCCAACATAGTCGGCATTAAGAACTGGGGCTTCTTCAACGGTAATTGTAATCGTATTAGAAACCTTCTGATTGACACTTGTGGCAGTGATGTCAGTCGTACCGGCTTTCTTTCCGACTAATTCACCATTTTCAAAATCAGCTACTTCTTTGTTGGAAGAAATAAAAGTCAAAGTCTTATCGGTAGCATTAGAAGGAGCAACCACATTAGTGAAATTCATTTTCTTTCCAACTCTTAAAACAGTCGTCTCACTTGAGATAGTAACAGATTCAACTTCAACATTCTCAGGTGCCACAACATGATTATGGCAATTCTTATCAGCCATCAGGCATAATTCATCAAATGCAAAGTGGAAACTCTTGCCATTGAAGTTAGAATCCAGTTTGATTCTAACTTTGCTTGTTGGAGCAAAGTATTTCTCCATCAGCTTCTTGTTGTTAACAGAAATGTTCTTCATGACTTCATCTTTGATATCAATGGAATTCCAATTGGTTCCGTCATTTGAAGTCTCAATCTGAATCTTCTGAACATAGTCTTTATTAGATAAGCCATTAATGAAATATAAGCCGTAATAGAAAGAAATACCGCTTACTTGCTGATCCGAGAAATCGAATTCAGCATAAGAAGGATCGTTTCCGGTTGTACCAGGATCAACAATCAAAGTCTTGTTATCCTTGAACAAGTCCGAATTACCGGAATTGAGACTGGTTTTCTTAGATGTAATGGCAAAAGGAAGGGTCTTATCATCAACCTTATTGGTGGCTCCCACTATTCCGGTATCCTTATCGACTGATGTAAAACTGAAATCATATTTCATCCCTTCGAGATGCTGACTGGCTATCGGATTCACTTTAATCTTCAAATGATTGGATTCCACTCCTTTAGCTTCGCCGTCTTTTCCTTCAGCTAAAACATAGATTTCACAAGTGCCTTCTGAGACTCCGACTATGACTTTCTCATTTTTGTCATTATAGGAAACCTTAGCGACTTTCTCATTGGTAGAGACATAGGTAAGGCTATGTTTATTAGCATCAGTTGGCAGATAAGAAGCGAAATCTTCAACATTTCTTCGATTTCAAGAACATAAGTATCAGCTTCTTTTTTGCCTTCTTTATCCGCTTTTAAGGTTACACTAGTGCAATAAGTATGAGTAAGAGGACCGCTCCAGCCTTTGTATTGCCAGTATTCCATGACATTGTCTTTGTTAGGAGGAGTAGGCAAGTCACCGTTAAATGAAGTAGTCTTGAAATCTCCTAACTGAAGCTTAACAAAGTCTTTTTCAGCTTCGAGTTCTTCTAATCCGATAACCGAAGCTAAGTAGCCTTCGGAATTGATTCCCAAGGTCAGATACTTGATGTTGTTGTTCCAAGCAAAGCTTAAAGCTGTCTCATTCAATTTGGCAATTTCCGTTTCATCGGAAATGACATACAGTCCACTGGAATAGACCGCTTTGGTCGGATCAAGATTAGCGACTAAGCTTTGGAAACTGAAATAAGCATGTCCTAAAGATAAATCGGCGTCTTCATAGCCTTTATTGAGCCATGCTTCTTTCTTCCCTACTGGGTCAGCATCAAAGTGAAGGTAGTTTTTCCCTTCGTAATCATGATAATAAAGATATGGATCTTCAGCCGGAGCCTGTTCATCATAAACAACCGTGTAATCCTGATAATAGTATTCAGTCGCACATTCAGCACTCTCGCCGGAATCATAAGCCTGAACAGTCGCAATTGTCATATTGGAATAGTCTTTAGCTAAGGCTTTCTCAAGATTGCTTCTTTTATAAACGTAAGGCTGAGGAGAACTGTAATCAAGACTTGAAGAGATAGCTTCACTGGATTGGCTGATCAAGGAAGAAGAGAGAGAATCAGAAGTGGCTGATTCTCCGTTGAATGAAGTGTTTCCACAGCCTGTCAAAGAAACAAAGCTAACCATGCCTAAGGCTAATAGACTAATACTTTTCTTAATCATAATCTTTACACCTTTTTTTGTTTTTATTCTACAAATACCAGCTCGTTTTAGAAGGACCTAAAGCAAGTAAGCCTGAAGAAGGAAATATTGTTTATCAATGTCGTAGTAGAAGCTAACTGCGATTGTCTTATTAGTACAGTATTGGGTATAAGCATATTGAGAAGTGTCATAACCATTAGTAGAAAGGATTTTCAAATAATTATCGGCACATTTTGCGTCATCCACATAGCAAGCAATAGCTATCAGATAACTGCCGGTCTTGTATTCACTGATTTCATACTGATAATAAGGAGCATTGAAGTGAGGAATATCCTGATTATCTAAGACCGATTTAACAGTATCGGCCGGTCAAGAGGTAACCTTGTCTTGATAGAGATAAGCAATGATAGTCAGGCATTTCTTTTCTAAATTCACTTGATACTGAACAAACAAAAGATGAGTCATTGACACTCTGACAGCGGCATTATAAAATCCGCCTTCAGAATTGAACGATATCTGATGGTCATTCATTCTAAGAACGACAGAATAGGTTTTATCGCTATTGGAATAATTATCACTATAGGCATCGACTTGCAAATATTTGAAATTGTTTCTATCGAATGAATAAGCTTCATAACTATCAGAAGTCAGGCAAGGCAAAAAAGACGCATAGGATCCTAAGACTTCCTTAACAATCGAATCTATTCTTTCATTCCAAATGAAGCTTGAAATTTTGCTTAAAGAATCTGATTGCAAGTATGAAAGCTCTTCCAAAAATTATGAGGAAGGCGTAGAAAGGCTTTCCTTGAAATAGAAATTTGACCCACATGAAGCACCTAGTATTGATAAAAGTGCGATTATCAGGACATTTTTTGCTTTTTTCATTTGGTTAGATTTATGCGAAGCATTATACAATTTCAATACTTTTAGTTCAATGTTAAATTAAATAATCCCCTTTTTGGATTTCAATAACTTAAAATGCCACCTTTAAAGGCGGCATATACGGCTGATAGAAAGCTAAAATAATTCAGATTTTCCGCATAGCGGCTTTATATGTAGAAATAATGCTAGTCAAGACTTCCGGATGAGCGAAGTCTTTAGGGTAAACAATGTTAACTTCTCTAACCATGGATAGACCGACAATTGGAAGCAAAACAATGGTCTGCTTCTTTTCTTCTTCTAAGCAGGTTGATCTTCCTAAAACGGAAACACCAATATTTTTGATTACTAAATCCTTGATAGTAAACAAGGAATCACTTTCAATATTTACATCAAAATCAGTCAGCTTCAGTCCCTGAGATCTGATGCTTGATTCAAAGAGCTGTCTGGTACCGGAATTTGGTAATCTGAGGATCATCTTTTCCTTTCTGAGTTCCTCTAAAGTAACCATTCCTTTTTTCGCTAGGTGATTCTCAGGAGAGACAGCCAGTAATAAAGAATCAGTATCTAAAAGCAAGGCATTGAAATTACTGTTCTGATTTTTGCCTTCGACAATGGCCAAATCTATTGAATAGGATGATAGTTGCTCATAAAGTTCTTTTATAGACCCAGTAATAAATGTTATATGAATCTTAGGAGTGTCGTTAGCATATTTAGCTAAAGCTTCCATCACAGCTGATGATTCAGCAGTATGAGTAATACCAATAATTAAAGTAAGGGTCTCTGCCTTACAGTCATTGATCTTAGTATCTAGTTCCATATACATGGACTGAATTCTCGTTGCATAATTTAAGGCAATAATGCCTTCGTTAGTGAGTTTTAATTGATTATTGCCTCGTAAAAAGATCTTTATTTTCAGTTCTTTTTCTAAAAGTTTTATATGGGTGGAAACAGCCGGTTGAGTTAAATTCAGTTTTTTTGCGGCTTTTGAAAAGGAGCCTGTTTCGCTTACCGCAATCAGGGTAAGTAATTTACTATCAATCATTATATTTTCCTCTATGATAATTATAACCTTTTGTTATAGGGATGTTAAATAGTTTGATTTTAAATTGCTGTCAATCTCCTTTACAATGTCATTAACAAAGAAGAGGTAGAGTTTAATGACATATCCATTTGATCTAGAAAAGTACTATTCTCAGTACGGTTATTTGCCTACAGTTCTGATAGCTTTAGCTATCATGCTGTTTGTGGCTTTTTTATTAACTAGACTGACAAAGCTATTGAAGCTTCCTAATGTTACAGCCTATATTCTGACAGGCTGTCTGATAGGCCCTTTTTGTCTTGGATTGATTCCATCCGATATCATTTCCGGAATGGGCTTTTTAAGTGATGTGGCTTTAGCATTCATTGCTTTTGGAGTTGGGCGATACTTTAAAGTCGATTCTTTAAAAAAGACTGGCAAGAAAGTAGTCATCATTACTTTGATGGAATCAGTTCTCGCTGGTATTGTAGTAACTATCTTCACTAAACTGATTTTCTATAACAGTGTCTCTTGGAACTTTGCATTGCTTTTAGGAGCGATTGCAACAGCAACGGCCCCGGCTAGCACCATGATGACTATCCGTCAGTATTCAGCTAAAGGAGAGTTTGTTGATGTTCTTTTGCAGGTGGTTTCTTTAGACGATGCGGTCTGTCTTATTTGCTATACCCTTGCCATTGCTTTTGTCAATGCCATGGAAGGCGGAGGACAGGTCAGCGTAGTTAATTCGGTTATCCTGCCTTTGGTCTATAACATTGCCGCTATTGGCTTAGGTGTCTTATTAGGTTTCATTCATAGTAAAGTTATGTCTGTTAAAAGAAGTCAGGATAACCGCCTTATTCTAACCATTGCTACTTTAGTCCTTTTATGCGGCATCTGTGACTTACCCATGATTTCTATCTCACCTTTGATGTGCTGTATGGTCTTTGGGGCAAGTTACATCAACTTCAAGAAAGACGATACCGTTTTTACTCAGTTAGATAATTTCACCCCACCGATTATGTGTCTCTTCTTTGTTCTTAGTGGCATGAAGATGGACTTCTCCAACTTCCAAGTAATCGGTTTACTAGGAGTAGCTTATTTCTTCTTAAGAATCATTGGCAAATATTCAGGAGCCTATTTAGGATGCAAGATCGTGAAAGAGCCCAAAGAAGTATCCCGTAACTTAGGTTTAGCTTTAGTTCCGCAAGCCGGTGTTGCCATTGGACTTGCTGACATGGGAGCAAGACTATTAGGAGGAACCATTGGTTCTACTTTCTTATCGATCATCCTCTGTTCTTCTATTCTCTATGAAATGATCGGGCCGGGATTAGCTAAGCTTGGTCTTGTAAAGAGTGGCTGTATTACTAAAGAAGCTTTAGCATATAAAACGAAGAACATTGAGATCAAAGACTTGACTAAAGGCTTAGAAACAGAGCCGCCTTTAAAAGTGGCTGGTGAAGATCCTTTGACTCCGACAATGGATATCCTTAATGAAGATTTAATAGCTCCTAAAGAAATTACCGATTCTGAATCGCATCAATTGGTTTCTTAGAAGCAATCTTCAGGACAGGAAGCAGAGGAGAAATTAAAGCCATCAAGACTGAGATTTCTAAAATCAATAAGACCTGTCTAATAGAAGGAGACAATACGGTAAATGGCAGATTGAAGCCTCTAATCAGATTAGAAGAAATCAAATAGCAGCATCTAAAGACCCCCAATCGTAGCTTGATTAAAGCGATAATCAGACTTTTCAAGAAGAAGATATTGAAGAAATCCTTGCCTCTAGCACCAACTGCCCTGAGGATACCGATTTCGTGTTTCTTGTTATTGATGGAAACGGAGATGAAATCATAAAGAGTAAGTTAAGCAAACAAAGCTAATCCTAAGCCAATGTAAAGAAACAACAATTGCCAAGCTTTCAAAAGAAGAAGACAGTTAGGAAATAATGGTTACCGAATAATTATCTAGCTTGAAATAATAGTCTCCATTTTGATGCTTTTCAAATTTCATTTTAGCAAGTTTTTGGATAGCTTTCTTATCACTAGCCATAGGTGAAATAGCTTCTGAATATATCTGGTAGATTTTGTCTCCAAAGAAAAGACCTATATCTGTATTTGAAAGATAGAAGCAGGCATTTTCAAGTCTCGATTAAGAAGCATTCTAGGCCCAAGTGCCGTACTATTAAAGTTTTTTTACATTACATTAGCGTTGCTTTTAATTTTTTTGCAGCCACCCAAATTTTTGTTTCCCTTTTATTTTTTAAAAAGCATTCGGTAAGTCTTAATTAAGAAGGTTAAAGGTTAACAATAAATAAGCCTAAGAAAGCTAATCCTAAACTAAAGATGGCAATCGGAGAAAGGTATTTAATAAAGTCAATAAACCCGAATCTTATTTCGTGCCGCTTTAAAATAGACATCCACATCACACCGGCTAAAGCACCAACGGGAGTCAAGAAGCCGCCTAAGTTAGAGGAAATAATAGCTAAGAAGACATTAATATTATTCATAGGAGTCATCAAAAAAATCACTTGAGTAAAGAACACACTCATCGGAATGTTATTCAGTAAGTCAGCACTGACAAAACTGATTAATCCGACTCCAACATAAGGATTGATCGTACTAAGGTAGTCAGCAATGACTTGAATAACACCACTGTCTTTCAAAGAAGAGACTAAGACAAACATCGAAAGAATAAAAGGAATGACAGGATATGGAAGACGGGTAAAGGAATCACCAAGGGTTCTAAATGAAGAACGGTTTTTGGTTCCGTAAAACAAAGAAATTAGAATTAACAACCCCGCCCCGCAGACGGATACTAACCATAAAGGCAGATCAATGAAATCAGAGATAGCCATTAAAACAATAGTTGCTATCAGAATACTTAAGGATGCGATAGCAAGAAACTTATCTTTTAAGACTGGCTGATCATCAATAGCCTCAAAGGGAACTTTCAATGACTTATGGAAGAAAAGAAGCATTAAAGCTAGACCACCTATTCCGCTTAGTAAAGTAGCTAACCACATCTCCTTAAAGTAGCTGAAGAAAGAAATGTTAAAAGACTGAGCCAAATAAATATTGGTCGGATTACCAATCAATAGAAGCATACTATAAGTATTAGCAGCCACGAATTCACTGACAAGATATGGTATCGGTGAAATCTTAGCCCGCTTAGAAAAGAAGATGATGAAAGGAGTGAAAGTAAGAATCACAATATCATTGGAAGTAAAGATGGTTAAGATGCCAGTCAATAAATACAGAAGCATAAAAAGAAGATATTGGCTTCCTTTTGCTTTAGAAGCAACTTTACTAGCTAAATAACTAAAGAAGCCTGCTTCATCCAAAACGATGGAGACAAAACTCATAGCGAGAAACAAAGCCAAGATTTCTAACGGATTAATACTATCGGCTTTTATTAAAGAGGCGCCTAAATCAGCGTAATTGACTAGTCCGAATATTAAAACAATGAGGGCGCCTAATAAAGGTCCAATGAAAAAAGCCTCGAAGCTCTTGCCTTTGATTTTGATTTCAGGTAAGAAGACTAAGGATAGAAACATCAAGACGGTGGAAAAGACTGTAACACAGATAGATGCTGTCATACCGGAAAAAGACTATAGCACTAGCCTAGTTCTTTAGCTAGAAAAAGTAGTCGCTTTAAGGATAAATATCCGGTTTTGTTTAAAAAACAGTGCTGTTAAGCATATTGCTTCCTTCTAATTTAAAAACTAGCTATATTATTCATAAAAGTGAGGATTGAATATGGAATTCACAGAATTATTAAAAGAAAGAAGATCTGATTATGCTTTAGAGAACAAGGAAGTAGTCGCTGATGAGATTCTGATTAAGGCTTTAGAAGAAGCTATCAAGCAGGCTCCGACAGCTTTCAACAGTCAAGCCACGCATATTGTCATTGCCTTAGGCAAAAATCATGAATATGTCTGGAATGTCACTCATGATACTTTAAAGAAAATCGTACCCGCAGACAAGTTTGCAAAGACGGAAGCTAAACTGAATATGTTTAAAAATGGCTATGGAACAATCCTGGTCTACAAAGATGAAAAGAAGATTTCTGATTTAAAGAAAGCATTTCCGGGTTTTGCTTCCCGTCAGGATTATTGGGGAGAACAGAACATCGGTATCTTAGTCTATGCTTTATGGTTAAGCCTCTACAATATCGGATACCATGCCAATATTCAGCATTATGATCCCTTGATAGATGAAGAATTAGCAAAAAGATTTGATATTCCAAGTGATTGGAAACTGGAAACCGAAATCGTCTTTGGGAAATCAACTTCAGATTTAAGTGATAAACCTTTCGATCCTATTGAAACAAGAGTCAGAATTGCTAAATAAATATTTGGCTTGCTAATTCTGAAGTTGGCTCCAATTAATTAAATTTTGATTCTTTTAGATTTTAAAATAAAGTGACATCTGACCAAAATTTGTTTCTCTGAAAGATTAATAGCAAAAAATTGATTAGACAACTGTATAGTCATTGTAAAGGAAACCCATCTTAGACACCATTTAGGTTATGTCAACCACCTTTTAGACTATTTGGTTAAGCCCTAATTCAGATTTTTGCGGATTCTAGGGCTTTTTCTTTATTATTTTGACTTTTTTATATAGATTTAAATATCTATATGTAAATATAAGATGATAGAAGGCAGAAGAAATTTGACACCTGAAAAGCTACTTTCTTTGGGTTTACTATTTTTTCAGCCTAAAATGACTATGCATTAAAAAGAGACAGACAAGCCATGAATAAGATTTTCAGTAAGTCGAAAATAATCATCGCTTCGTTAATCACCATGTTCTTAGGATTTGGTGCTCTTTTAGTAGGCAATACTTTTGGCTCTTGGGTCTTTAATACCAGTGACAATGCCAATGCTAACGCTGATGTGGCTGTCGGTGATTTTGATTTTGGCATTAAATTCTCTGATCCTGGTTTCTACGATAAAGACGGAAATCAGACCTGTGGTACTGATGTCAAAGGTAATCCGATTTATTGGTATGATACTGACTGGGCTGGTAAACCTAGTTATAATAATGGTGAATTAGTCCCGATTTTCAAGACTTCCTGTGCTGATTTATCCGATTCTACCAGTCCGGTAACAATCACTGGTGTCAAAGTTGATTGGGATGCTGAAGACTATAAGAGCTTTGTTTTCCCCACTTACTATGTCGTTAAAGTCAATGGCAAGTTAATCACTCACACCATTACGACTCTTGGTTCAGGTTCAAAGATCTGCGATTCATATTCTCCTTCCTGCACTACCTTCACTATTCCTTCTACTGTTACCAAGATTTCTAATTATGCTTTCTATAATCAAGGTGTTGCTATGACTGTCTTAGGTGGCGAAAATGTCACTTATTATGGTAATGGTTGCTTCTGTGGCGACAAGATGACTTCCTTCCCCTTCTCTAGCAAGACTGAATACATTGGCAGTAATGCTTTCTATGACAACGCCTTTGCTAGTGACATTGATTTAAGTGCAACTCCTTTGAAAACTCTTGGGGGACGTTGCTTTGCCGAAATGAAAAACCCGAGTACCGTCAGTATTGATCTGCCTTCTTCCTTAGCCAGTATTGGAATCGGTATTGCCGTTACCTCTAAAAATAACATCATCATCAACATCGACAAGACAGAAGCTGAAATCAATGCTATGATTACAGCCGGCACCTGTTCACAGCGGTGGATCAAGGATTGGACTTATAATCACGTAACTGTCAACTACAAAGCTGCTTAACAAGACTATGGCCGGCTAAAAATAGCCGGTCTTTTTAATGGCATATTTTCATTGACGGATTTCTAACTCCTTGATTGCAAATGATAGACTTATTCAAGTTGAAAAAGAAAGTGAGAATTTAATTAAATGGAAAGCACTGATGACAGTAAGCCGATAATCCAAAAGAAATTAGAAGCTATCAATAATTATCTGATTACACAAGGTCTGTCTTTGACGGCTATCTTAGGTGAAAAAGAAATAGCCATGCTTGGAATAAGCAAACACCTTTCCTTTTTTCAGCTAAAACACATTTGTTCTTACTTTTCTAACCTATCTATTAAGGATATCAAAGATGATTCCATTCAATTACCTAGTGACTTAAAAGACTTAAAATTAGAGCAAAAGACCAGTAAATTACGAGTACTTAATAAATGGCTCAGCGAGAATCAGTCCCTTGATCTAGCTAGAGCTGTCTCCTACAGTGAAGCAACTATCAATAAGATTCTATCCGGAAATAAGCTTCCTTCCAGAAAGCTTTTAGCCAGTGTCTCTGATTATTTCTTCCTCGATGTTTCAGTTTTGAGTGACGACGATAAAGAACTTCCACCCTTAGAAGAACTCAAAATCAACAATGACCTAGCCTCAGTTCAAAGGCAGGACTTCAAAGCCGTCGCTAACCGTAATTCTCAGAAGCACATCATCAGAAGAAACTGGAGAATCATCTCCCATCCTAAAAGAATCCAGCTGATTCTGTCTTCTTTAGCAATCTTCATTCCCTTAATAGCCTTCACGGCCTATTGCTCCTATGTTGAGATACAGGACCGAACTAGCACCATCAGTAAATATTCCGATGATGAAATGTCCTCTTACGCTAAGGAAATAGAAGCTTATGTGGATCAGAATCCCACCGATTACACGACAACTGTCAGAATGGGATCTCTTGTAAGTGATATTGTCAGCATCACTTCCTCTTCCTATACTTGCGACATGACTCTCTGGTTTGATTTCGATCAATTGTCATTCCATGACACCATAGTTAATCTAAACAGTGAAGTCAAAGCTTATGAGACTAGGTTGGAAAAATTAGGCGGCTATAGCGAAGAAGTCAAAGACATAGATGTCCTGACCTACAATTCGGATAGCAACGTGTTCTACAGTGAACCTGATGGCATACCGGATTTCCTTGAATGCAATTTGGTCAGTATGAGCTCTTCCTTAGCTACCTTTGAAGCCACCTTCACAGAAGCCACCAGGGAACAATTGGATGCCTTGACCGTTTCTCCTATTAACTCGATTGAAATGTCTTGCTATCCTGGTCAGACTCAGAGCAACAACTATGCTGACAATGCCAATATGTGGTCTTTGGAAAGAGGAGGCTTCAATGCTGATTCCTTCTCCTATGACTTAATGACTCCATATACCTTAGCTGATTCAGACTCAACTTCCTTCCGAATGTTCCAAAAATGCAGCTTCAGTGGATCCATCAACACCCATAGCAAAATCACTTCTTAAGTCAGCCGTAGTCTTCTGAACTTTAAGTCCGGAATAGTCATGAGTCTCAGTGTTATCAGCCTGAGTCCCATAAGTGGGCTCATAAGAAGTATCGGAATAGGTGAAGCTGACAGGATCATCCGAAGATGATCCACTTGAAGAAGTACTGGAAGTATCAGTCTTGGCACAGCCTCCGACTAACATTGCCGACAGAACCATTAAACTAGTTAGCAGTTTCGTTTTCATTATTATCCGTCTCCTTTTTTCCAAAGTCTCTTGGACTTGTACCATAGAATTTTCTGAATTCGCTCGAGAAGTGAAGCTGATTACTGTAGCCAACCATTTTGGCTACGGATTTTATTTTGTATTGATGAGTCTTAATTAATAATTGGGCTCTAGTCATTCTCACATGGATGAGATACTGCTTTGGCGACATATCGCAGTTCTTTTGGAAGACATTGGCAAGATAGTTAGTCGTGATGCCAATGGAATTGGCAATGTCTTCGACTTTAACATCAAATTGGAAGCTATTGTCAATGAATTCCTTAGCCATAACGACATAAGACTCAGTAGCAGTGAAGTTTTCGTTCTTACCGCCATTCATCTTCAGAATCTGACCGAAAAGTTCATAAGCTAAACCTAAGCAGACAATGTTGAGGTAGGAGGCTTTACTGTACTCTTTGAAGATTTCATCAAAATATTTTCTTAGCTTTTCATCCTTGTCATTAAAGACAGGATTAATCATGCTGATGTTTCCTCTTGTCAAATAACTGCTGACAGATGATCCATCAAAGCCCAGCCATTCATAGGTCCAGGGATCTTTCTTATCCGGTGCATATTTAGCATCACTCTTAGGTGGAATATAAAAGATCATTCCTTTATGAAGGTTGTATTTCTTCCCATTGATTTCAAAGACACCTTTACCGGAGATGATGTAATGGAAAAGATGGTAATCCTTTTGAGAAAAGACAATTTCCTTCTCAGGAATACAGACTTCACGTCCCGTCTCATGAAGAGACAATTCGATGTAATTCTTCACGTTATCAAGTGATTGCATATGTATTTTCCACTTCGAGTAGATTTTAAAAAATGAAAAAAGGTTAAGCAAACATCATTTCTTACGTTTTTATATATATTTTTCTATCCTTTTTAGTTTTTATATACCTTTTTCTAAGATTAATAATGCTTCTTTTTTAAGTCTAAAAGTTCAAATGCTAAAAGAAATCGGCATTTTTTGATTGCTGTAAGCGATTACATACGCTTTCTTAACATTTCAAATATTCATAGATTTTTGTATACCTAAATTAAGTTTTCTTATATATTTTTTAAGCTTCACTGTTTTTAAAAAGAGCCTTTTTTATCGACCTTTTCATGATTATTTGTTTACTTTAGGAAGACTTTTATAACAAATTAGTTTTTCTATAATTTGTTTTCTTAATTTAAATTACTGGCTTACATATTCCTTTCAGCTTGAAGCTGATTATTAATTTTTTTGTAAGAAACACGCTCATATGACTGATCAGGCCATTATTAAATTTGCATATACTTTTTTAGTAAATCATAGAGACTTCTGGGTTACTTTTTTATCTAAAAATAGCGACCCTATTTAATTAGGGCCGCTATGAAGTTTAACGATTCTGTTCTTTAAGATAGAGGATAGATTAAGCTAGATACAAATTGAACAGTCTCTGCAGCAAGTTGTATTCGTAGATCCATTTAGAAGGAGTCATGATGGTTTCATCATTCAGATGCAGCTGACTGACAATCCAGTTTCCGACACTGTTGTTCATCGTGACAGCAAAGGTCAGACAGTAAGAGATGACAGCGATAATCAATACACCGACACAGCCAAAGGTTAAGACGCCTAAAGCTTTGTCTACCCATCTGATAAGACTGACGCTCTTCACTAACTTTCCCATGACCGCCTTCAAGATAGCGAAGACAATCATACCTAATAAGAAGATGACAATGAATGAACCGATGATGAAGATGAGATTAGATAAAGACTCAGAAATATAGGTAGCAAGTATGATGTCGCTGGCTCCTTCCGGAATCAGTTTCAGGATTGAAGGAGTGATCATTCCCTGAATGGCGGATGGAATGCCAATTGAGGTCAAGGCCCCGGAGATTGCAGCTTCAGCGGTAGTGGAGATAGGTTCTCCTAAAGACGGAACTTTGGAGACAATGGCGTTATCGATTGAGGTCGTCAATCCTCCACCCCATTGAGCATACAGTGCATTTCCGATTGGCTTTGAAAGGAAGAAGGCTAAGAAGAACGAAACTAAGGTTCCGACTAAGGCAATGATGCCTTTTGAGAAGCCTTTTACGTAACCGATAATGATGAAGACTAACATCACGGCAACATAAACTAAGGTAATATAATCCCATGTCCAAGTCATAGCATAATTTCCCCCATGATTGCCCACATTATACGCTATCTATCGGCATTTTCAAACATTAAATGCGTTACAGATGTCAAATATTACGTATTCGGAAGAGATCTATTTTCATCAAATAATGAACAAAATCACATTAAATGATGAGTTTTATGACAAATTGGGCAAATAACGTGTCCGTTATGATCAATCTTGGTGATGTTCCTAAAATACATGGCTGATTCAATCTTTTGTGAATATAGCCACCTGTCATCGCTTGAGAAAGTGGAGTAATCGATATCCTTCATCAAGAGAGTGTCGATCAAAGTATAGTAATAATCCTTGTTAGTATCTGGGCAGGTAGCCTTCTTAATCACGGTCCTGCAGGATTCACAGTAGTAGCTCTCAGTCTTTGGATCATAGGTGAGCTTATCTTTGCAGAAAGGACATTCATCTCTTTTGGTATCGGAATAAATCATTCCCTTTAGGAAGAACTGCTGCAGTCTTCTGAAGGAATCAATGTTTTCGATGGAAATGAAGGAGGCAAAACTATCCGTGTAGTCTTCTTCAAAAGGCGTGCAGATGATTTCTTCATCGGCCGTGAACTTATCCAACAAGGACACCGCATAAGAATCCGGCGGGTAAACTAAAGACGGGACTAGTAAGATCTTATAGGTTGTATCCTTACTGAAAGTCAGAAGCAGGCCCTCATTGTTCATGTTGGAGACTCTTATGACCCAGTTCTTGAAAGAGAAGGCGGTATTAAGCTTCACCAAATCAATGATCTGGGATGGTGCAATATGGAAATTGAAATGCCCTAAAGCAAAGATCGTCAGTATCTCCAGATAGGAGAAGTAATTCTTAGCTAGGTTCTTTTCGTCAATATTGTCTTTGATGTCTTCTGCGACTACCGTATTGCTTAAAAGATATTTGTAGGAATTGTAGACAGCATGATAGTCCTTCTGCATAGTGAAAATATTGGTTTTCTTCAGCTTCAGGTTCTTCCCTCGATGAAGGTTAAGCTGATAGACCGGCTTATGAAGACGGGACTTCAAAGCATTCAAAATCAGCATGGTCTTCTTATATAAGTCTTTGGAAAGAACATAGTACTTGTTGAAGTCTCTGATATATCCGGTATGAAGCTTACCTAAAGCCAAATAGTAATCCATATGATTGACTCGTTCGAGCAGGTTGAATTCCATCACCTGGGAAGCATAAACCAGTTGCTTCAGAGTACGGATATTCCTTTTGCAGTATTGGATGGTGGCATCCACAAAATCACAGAAGATCTGATTCTCATAGATTCCATAGTCATCCTCATAAATCTCAGTCAAAAGTTTCCTAGGTCTAACTTTGCCATTAAGAATATTAGATACCGTGTTGGCGTGGTTTCCTAAATAGCTGAAGGTGTTCTGATTGAATTTCTGGACTATTTCGACTGGTAAGACTTCGGAGGCGTCTTTTAAGACGATGAAAGGTTTAGCAAAGACTCTTTTGATGGCTCCTAGAGACTGTGAAAGCTTATTGATGGTTGCCTGAAAGGAGGCAAAGTCAAAATCGGGTTCCACTGAAAACAGAGTCAGGTCATGGACTGTGTAATAATCGAATTCGATATAAGTAAGCTGAGGGTGATTCTGAATGAAACGGGGTATGTCTTTTAAGACACTGTCAAGATGGGAATACTCTTCCGCCTTCAGCTTTTCTTCCTTCTCAATCATCCCTAATCCTCATTCAGATGCAGGATAAAGTCAGAGCAACGGTACAAGCCTAGCTTATCGAAAGATTTGGCCAGTCCTTCCTTATCGTCTATTGTCTTCATTTCCAGCTTACTGACGACCTTGCTGAAGAGGATAGTCTCAATAGCCTGATTAAGGACATTCTTATCCGGGAAGCAAGCCTGATAGATATTGACGAAGGTCTCAATCTGATTCAGGATACGGTTACCGAAGCTGATGTTGTAAGGAATCAATAAAGCTTCCGTCTTCTGAATGAGTTCATTCTTTTCAGCATCAAAAGTACCAGACTTGATGGCTTTATCAAGCATGGAAGCTAATTTATCATAAGTATAGAACTGCTGAGGAAGCGGATCAGAGTAGTCTCTGACTTTCGGAGCACGCTTGTTGAAATTCATCGTATGGGCTCGATCATAGACCTTGTCTGAGATAATAAAAGTAGATTCATCTCTATTGGCAGTGCCGATAAACCAGACGTTCTTCGGAACTTTGAGAGTATGTCCGTCTTGCAAAGCTAGATAGGTGCTCTTTTCGCCTTCAACGCTCTTTTCTAATTTGATGTTGGAAAGTTTCAGATAACGTTTGTCTTCTTCATTCTCCATCAAAGAAAGGAAGTCAGAGAAGTAATACTCAATTCTGGAGAGGTTCATTTCATCCAGGACAATGAATGTAGGAATATCGGGATTCAAAGCGGCTTTATATAAGTCCTGAGTAAACTTCCGAGGTGTGAACATGTAGGAGAACTCATTGTAGTAGCCTAATAATTCATTCTTATCCTTCCAGCTGGATTCGACTTCCACTAAATCACAGTCGCCATCAATGGCTTCCATGAAGATCTTTGGAAGGGAAGTCTTGCCAGTGCCAGACATACCCTGGAGAATAGAAAGACGGCAGGCCCCTAAGCCAGAAACAAAGGTGGCCATGTCTTCAATCGAATAGGACAGATGCAATCGGCTGTCTTTAGCATAATTTACGACAAACTTGACTAAACCATTCAGTGAATCATCCTTAGTCAATAGCTTTTCTCGGTTCTTCAAGTCAGCTTCATAGTCATCTTTCTTCTTATCAATCTCAGTGAAGGCCGGGCAAGGATCGAAGGAGACAGCTGAAGAATTGTCAGCAGGTTCTCCTAATCCTAATTTGTCAGCAGAAGAATCATCTTTGGAATTTTCAATATCAGCAATCGGTTTTACTTCTTCCACATTGAAGGCATGCCTGATAATCATCACTGACAATAAAACAGCATCCACAATCAGGGCATAGAAGGCATCGGTGGATAAGACATAGGTGTAATCGCCCGAAATTGAAATATTATACAAATCAAGCAGAGACTGTAAGGAAGTCTTATTGATTTCCTGAGCAATCGTGAAATAGAAGCCTGATATTCCTAATAAGAACATTAGGAAGACATTGACATAGGCGGATACTTTGACGACTCTTCCAAAAAATGGGTAATGGGTAAAGAAAGAAACCAAGGACCATAATAAGCAGAATCCGGATGCCACTAACATTAAAACGATATAGACAGCCAATAGCTGATAGCCGGATCCTAAAGTCGTATAGGAAGTCAATAACTTATAGCCAGTCAAAGTGATGTTGCTGATATAAGAGCCATAAGTGATCTTCATCTTGATGACATTCAGAGCTAAGGAAACAAAAGTCATGACCGTCATCAATCCTAAGTAGATTAATGGTTCCACATGGAAATACTTCTTGTTCTCCTTGACGGTTTTCTGATTGTCTTCCGGTTTCTTAGTAGCTAAATCATACTGACCTTTTAAGATAGATACCGCTAATGATAAAACACCTATGACAATTAATGGAACATAGGCAATAGTGGAAGTAGGGGTGCCAGTCGTCGCTACATAGTAACTCATGAAGAAGCCGGTAAGGAAGAAAGCCAAAGTCAGAAAAACATTGAAGCCGGTAAAGACCGTGGAAGACCTGACAAACTGATCATGATCGCTGAAGAATGATGGTATCATCGTTAATAAAGTGAAAATGCTAATTAAGAAAAGAATCAATGCACCAATGAATAAGAAAATATTGGTGGCGTTATTGCTAGCAGAAGAAAGAGCATTGCTTAAGATCAAACTGATGCTGCTTGTTTCACCAGGATTAGTCGTATAAAGCGGAATCAGGAAGATAGTGAACAGGCCTATCAATTCCAAGACATCAACCACCAACATAGCAATTGAAAGATTCTGAGCCTTCTTAGGAAGAGGTTCCTGACTAGTAACGATCTTTCCTAAAATCTTTTTGCGATAGACCCCAAGAGCAAAGGAAATGATTGTAAAGACTAAAGCCGCTATAGCTAAGCCAATAGCAGTCCCATTCAATCCCTTGAAGACCACACCATAAATAATAGAACCCAAAGCTAAGGCAGCGATGATCATATTGGAAGCTAAGAAACCGGAATTCTTCTTTTTGATAAGACTGTAAACCGCTAATCCTAAGGAGGCAATAGCAATAAAGAAAACAATCATGATGATGAAGGCAAAGACATAAGGTATCCCACTTGCCAAGTTTTGAATAGCGCCATAGGCAAAGAGATTTCCTTCAAAACCAGTAATTGGCTGACAAAACCCGATTAATAGCAACAGTAATGAAAAGATCAATGTCCCTAAGTATACATAGCCGACTACTAATGGATTCTTAGCTAAGTCTTTCATGATGATATTTCCTTTATTGATAGAAACAGAAGCAAAAACGAAGAAAACAGCCGTCCCTTTTTCTCAATGTCTATTTTATTATGATAGGCCGCTAATTACAATTATGATTAAAGTAATTCAAGATAAGATTATTTAACAAAAGCAATTGCTTTTTGAACGTTTTTTAGAAAAGCAAAAACATTTCCTTCAATAATTGATAGTTATCAAATTGCCGGTACTTGGCAAGTGTCCAAATAAGTCAAACCTTTTTTGAATACTGAAAAAGGCTTTCCTAGACGAGAAAGAATCTCGGGCCAGGAAAGCCTTGCTTAAAAAATTATAGTCTCAGTTAAGCAGCCGTAGGAGTGACATGGAGAGTCACACCATCGGAGACGTCTGCTAAAATAGTGAAGTCAGCAGATTTATACTGCTTAATCTGATCCGGATTATCGGAATTAGTATAGGTAGTATCTAGAGTGTAGCCTTTATCAGTCAGAAGCTTGAAGTAATCAACGGTGATGCCTTCTTCTATAGCGGAAAGAAGGGTGAAGGAGCCATCAGTAGCCTCGTCATTGTTAAGGTAAGTCCAGCCGCCAGTTGAGAAGCCGCCAAAGAAATAAGGAATCTCATCATATTTAGCGGTCTTGGCTTTCAAGGAAGCAAAAGTCGAATTCTCACCATTATTGACGATTCCTTCTTCTTCCCAGCAAGTAGGAACATGAGGTACCTTGTTAGCATAAGGATTGACGACAGTTCCGATTTCGGAGACAACGCATTCCATGACTCCCGTGTCAAAGCCCATCGAGAAATTATCATAATTGTAGGTAATCTTAGAGATTTTCTTCGTAGCGTCATCCAAAGTAACCGTGAATCCGTTATTCAAAGAATTAGTGTTATCGCCAAAGCCAGTCAGGAAATCAAAAGTTCCAGGAGCACAGGCAATTACTCCTTCACTCTTAAATGTATAGGTATTGCCATCTTTAGTGAACAAATCAGAAGAGATATCAAAGCCAGGCATTGTTGAAGAGAACTGACCTATTGTTTCTCCTTCCTCAGTTGAGTATTCTTCATAGCCGGAAGTAACTAAAGAGGCGGCACTATTGATAGTAGCGACGGTGAAATAGGAGAACTTGTCAGTACCATAATAGCCACCCGTGATGGCTATATTTTCATAACTGGTTCCATCATCTTTTTCGATGGTAGAGACTAAGGTTCTGACATACATCTTGTTTTTCCTGTCAACGACATATTTTCCTTGGGAGATGACTTCACCGTCATTGTTGGTATTGTGGAAATCAACCGCATAATTGTTTTCGGATAATTCCTTGATGGCTGCCTTTAAGTCATCGTTAGTGGTACTTGCAGGATAAACCGAAATGGTATCTGCTATAGCGGTGCCTAGTTCACTGAAGGTGATGACAGCATTGACTGAAACAGTGTCATCCGAGGAAGAAGGGAAAGAATAATCAATCTCAGTGATTTTGCTGTCGCTGATTTTTAAAGTGACGCTTAAGAAACTCTGATAATAGAAACCAGTCAATGACTGAATCAAGGTGGTCACTTCATCGCAGGGATCTATCATCGTATAAGTGGCTCCGTTATCTGCGGTGCCAAAGTAATTCAAAAGCAGATGATCGAAGAACTTATAGCCAAGAGGAGAATCAAATTCGGAGCCAGTAGAGGTCAGAGCAATAGTGTTTTTATAGCTGATGCTCTCAATATAGCCGTAAGTATCATCACCTTTGACGACACAAACGGATTTTCCTAAGACATTGTCCTGATAGGCTTTATAGGAATAACCTGTAGCATTGATGATGGTCTCAGTCTTTGTTGTAACATCATCTTCAGTGTAGGTGCAGGTAGCTTTTAAGTCCTGTTTTAAAGTAGAAACCAATTCCGAAGTAAGGTAAGAGGAATAAGCTAACCCGTCATAAGAAGAAATGTATTCCTTGACAGTGGTGTTTTCACTTTTTCCAACATTGGAAATGACAAAGCTGTGCTTTGAAGAAGCATCATCTAATCTCAAGGCATCGTCTTCGGAAGGAATATCAGCAAAGCCGATAAAGCTGACCGTTAACGATCCATCATCGGAGGCTGACAGCTGGACGGAAGCAGCGGTCTTATCAACATACTGATCAAGAGTTAAAAGCAAGGAAATAGCTGTCTCGTCACTGGATTCATAAATGCTTGCGTCATCAGCCGAGACTGCAAAGTCATAGGCGGAGAAGTTAACCATGAAGTCATCAAGGCTAGAAGACAAAGAGTCTAAGGAAGTGATAGTTGAATCATAGGTTCCTTTAGAAACCTTTCCTTCATCAATTGAATAATAATAAGCACGTTTATTGAGAAGCATCTCACCGGAATTGTTAGAGCCAAAGTAAACATATTGGCTGGTATAGACATCATTGACACCAGCTTCATAATCCCGATCATGAACGGAGAAGTTTCTCTTACTGGCAGCGGTATTGACAATATCCTGAATCTTTTCTAAAGCCATCTTCTTTTTAGCAGAGGAAGAGCTAATGGCATCACTGGATGAAATCTCAGCGGAAGAGGAAGAATTAAAAGAACTCGTTTCCAAAACGGATGTGGTATTGACACAGCCACTTAATAAACCGATTAAAGCAATTAAAGAAACAGTACTTAAGACTTGTTTTTTCATAAAGTATCCCCCATGTACATGAAGAATACCTTGCAACATAAAAAGAGAAAGGGCAAAGGTAAATTTATAAAAATTGGCCCAATCGGTTGATTTAGCCATTATTGCTTAAAATAAATAATTCTTTTTAAGTTTTCTTTATTACTAAATGTTTCCGCCATGCAGCTTGGAATACATGTCTTCTCTAGTCAAATAGACCTTCATAGTCAGGTCAACATAATGGGTATGAGGCATTTCCGGACGCAGTTCACTTTCCCAGACGTGATTAGTTAATTGATCCAGGATGTATTCTTTCTTCTCTTCAATAGTCGGAAGATCAATGACTAGCTTGCCTTTGACAATATAGGGAATTAAAAGCTTCTCCACTTTGGTGGGTATTAGGATTCTTTCCCGCTCGAAATCATCCGGGTTGAGATTGACGATCTTCAGCGGCTTGCCTTCTTCGATGATCTCATCATCCATGCTGATGACATCACACTGACCTTTTCCTTCACTGTCAAACAATCTCCAAGCCATCAGCTTGCCAGGAATGATAGCTTTAGTAGAGGAATCCGAGCATTTCATTTTAGGAATATAGGTATTGTCTTTGCTCTTGATGGCCACTAACTTATAGACACCGCCAAAGACTGGATCAGTCGCGGAAGTAATCAGGTTCTCGCCGACTCCGTAAGAATCAAACTTGGCTCCCTCATAGACCTCCATATCCACAATCTTCTTTTCATCCAAAGCATTAGAAGCTATCAGCTTGACATAAGGCTTATTGGCAGCATCCAAGGCTTTTCTCAGTTTCTTATAGCCTCTAGCTAAGTCCCCGGAATCAATACGGGCGCTTTTTACTCGAATATCAGGATCATTAGGGTATTTCTTGATCAATTCATTATCCAATTTGATGAGATTAGGAAGGCCGGATTCAAAAATGTTGTAGGTATCAAGAAGCAGGGAGATATTATGCGGATACGTCTCGGCAAAAGCTTTAAAGGCCTCATATTCACTGGGGAAGAATTCAATGAAGGAGTGTGCAACTGTTCCGACTGCTTTTACATCACTTCCGTATTTCATCTCGGCTAAGCAGTTAGCTGTACCTACGCATCCGCCTAAGACGGCAGCATAGGCGCCTTCATTTCCGGCATCCTCTCCCTGAGCCCGTCTAGTCCCGAATTCCATGACTTTCCTAGGAGTATGAGTGGCAAGTCCGGAAATTCTAGTAGCCTTAGTGGCTATCAGGGAATGGAAGTTCATGGTCTGCAAAAGATAGGTCTCGATCAGAATGGCGCCGACCATATCACATTCGATTCTGACCATCGGTACCTGAGGATAACAGACGGTACCTTCTTTAAAGGAATACATATCGCCATGCCACTTATAGTCTTTGAGATAGCTGAGGAATTCTTTGGACATGCCTTTGGTGCTCAGCCAAAGCAGGTCTTTTTCAGTGAAATGATAATTCAAAAGGAATTTCGTCAGTTGACGTTGGCCACAAGAGATTGAATAGCCAAGATTATCCGGGTTCTCCCGAAAGAACATGTCAAAGACCATGACAGTATCCTGATAACCATGTAAGAAAAGGCAGTTAGCCATGCTGAATTCATAGAAATCAGTCACCATGGCCGGGTTATCATAGTCTTCATCCGGAACATAAGGCTCAACTTTGATCTTGGACATTTTAATAGTCTCCTTAATATATATAAGCATTGATGAATTAAGATTTTTATTATACTCTTTAAAACCAGTATAAAAAGAGCAGGATAAGCTGTTTCAAAAGAAGTGTTACCTAGTTCTGTAATGAGCAAACACTTTATTGTTTTGGTGGTTAGGAAAAGTGTTTTTTTGATAACTAAAATAAGTCTGACTAAAGCTTCAAAAGAAGACAGTATTTGTAATCAATCAGTATGTTTTAAGCCGGTACGACACTGATATGGATTGACATATCATAGTCAACCGTATTGAAGACAAAGACAGTGTTAGTAGTATTAGCAGTGATGCTGACTCTATAGCCACCGTTATAGTCGGCATACACATAATATTTCTTATCCGTTCCGGCATCAGAGGATAAAACCAATCTGACTTTGTCATAAGAATAGACATTATCGATAGAAGTGGCAGAAGCAGGAATAGTGCTTTCTTCACCGTAATTAAGATAATAAGACCCGGTTATGCCATCGCTATAGTTGAACGATAAAGAATGAGCGGTCTTCGTAGTCGGAGTGATTTCAATCTTCGTACTGGTAGAGGTCAAAGTAAAGGAACCGCTGACATGGCTTCTTCCTTCTGTTAGACTAATTGAACTATCAGTAGTGGCATTATGGAGAGTAAAGGAAA
>JBAXZY010000004.1:0-35671 GCA_041670045.1 Bacilli bacterium
AATTACTGTCCTATGTTCAAAACTACCTAAAATTGATTAGGTGATTGACGTTTACCTTGTGTATAACTGGTCATCCCGTTCAGTTTTCAAAGAGCGACCGTATTAAGTATTTTTCGTATCGCGTCTTTTTCAGGCGCAAGTAAGAGTTTATCATTGAGCCTAGGTATAGTCAACAAAAATATTTTATTTTTTTCAATTTGCTCAAAATACGGATTTTCAGGGCTTATCGGCTTCTTCTTGATTTGGCTGTAAATGTTCTTTTTTTGATGTTAAAAAGAAAAGGGTGAGCTGGCCAGCTCGCCCAATATATAGGTATTTCTATCTTATATAGATTATATTAATATAATTATCTAATATGTTTGTCTTCGTAATCCGTGATCATATCCACACGTGTCTGATGTCTTCCGGTAGCTTCTACGGCATTAAGAAAAATATCGGTTCTTTTGATGATGTCATCAATTGACATATACTTGGCTCCAAAGGCAATCATATTGCAGTGGTTATGTTCAACTATTAAATCACTGACAGTATAGTTATAGCCAATGCCGCAACGGATGCCTTTGACTTTGTTGGCACAGATAGAGACTCCTTCTCCGGAAGAGCAAATGAGGATGCCTTTGTCAGCCTGTTTGCTGGCAACAGCTTCACTGGCTTTAAAAGCAAATTCAGGATAATTGCAGCTTTCGGCTGAATTGGTTCCGAAATCAAGGATTTCGTAGCCTTCTTCTTTTAGATGCTTCAACAGGGGTTCCTTAGCAACGAATCCACCATGGTCACAGGCAAAAGCGATTTTCATTATAAGTCCTCCTTGAAAAAGACTTCCTGAATCTCATTGAGTTTGATTTCACCTTCTCTAACGACAATCGGTTTATCGCCGGTCAAATCAACAACCGTAGTCGGAACGGAGGATTCGCAGTTGCCTTTGACTATGCCCTGTACATCCGGGGAATTCTTAAAAACGTTCTGAACATCCTCGAATTTGGACAAGGATGGCTGACCGGAAAGATTGGCGCTAGTGACTTGAAGCGGGAAAGGAAGGGAACCTAAGAATTCCAAAAGATCCTTCTTGCCTGGGATTCTGATGCCAGCGACTTTAGTTCCTAAATGAGTCTGATAAGGAGCGTTGTCTTTGGCCTTTACTAAGATAGTTAAAGGTCCAGGCAGGAATTTATCGATGACTCTTTGAATATTCGGAGTAATTTCAAAATACTGATTCAAATCAAAACTGACACTAGTCATGACCGCAATCGGTTTATCCGGTCGACGGTTCTTGCATTTGACCAGTCGTTCATAAGCTTCTGGCGAATCCCAGCGGACACCGACTCCATAGACGGTCTCAGTGGGAAGAGCTAGCACATAGCCATGATCAACTATCTGTCTAGCTTCGCTGTCTTTAAAAGAAAGTATGTCCATTTATATTTCCCCTTCAGAGAGAAAACGGCTGACCTGTCAGCCGTTTATAATTGCAAACAGTTAGAACTCCATCTTCACATCTTGTCTCTTAGCTTCTTCAGCTTCGAAGAAGTCAATCGGAGTAGCATGAATGTGATTGGCAACAATTGAAGAAGGGAAGACAACGATTTCCTGATTGTAAATAGAAACATTGGAGTTGTATAGGCGACGGGCAGCCTGGAGATGCTCTTCAACATCAGCGCAGGTGTTGGAAAGATTGATGAACATGGTGTTAGCCTTCAATTCAGGATAACGTTCAACAACAATGTTGATGGATTTGCTCATCTTGTCCATCTCGGCGTTGAACTTGCTGAGATCCTTCATATTGGCGGAAGCATCAGCAGTATTAGAGGAAGCTTCATGATAGTTGCTTCTCATCTTAGCCACATCAATCAAGGTATCATTCTCATGCTTTGCATAACCCTTAGTGATGTCATACTGCTTAGTAAGCAAATCGAATCTCTTAGTTAAAGCGACATCAATGTCGGAAGCTGATTCCTTGATCTTGACCTGCATTCTGCGTAAGTAGTTGGCCTTCTTGATATACCAGCCGACTAAAACAATGGCAATAATGAGAATGAGGCCAAAAACGATTCCGCAGACAATACCGGCAATAGCACCACCGGATAATCCTTCGAGTGTTAACATACGTTTGTTTTTCCTTTTCTATATTACTTATTCTTACGATGAGGGTTAAGAATGTTGACGAATTCTTCCTGCTGAGGCTTCAAAGATTGTAGATAGGCATAATATTTAGGATACTGATAGCCGTAGTGAGCGCAGACATCCTTGACAATAACGTTCTTCTTACTGTCATAAACCTTCTTGATGGCAGCAAAATGAGCAGTGTCATTGTCCACATTTGCCGGTAAGGCCATGGAAGTCAGGTCAGCAATGTACGCATCGACAGCTGCAATTGCCTCTTTAAGATTGCGTTCACGTCTCTCTTTGGCAGTCTCAACCTGTTTCTTCGGCTTAGGCTCCGGTTTTCTTCTCGGAAGATCTTCAAGACCATATCTCGAACGCCATAAACCGATAGCGCCCATGATACGGGGCTTTCCTAAAATACGGATAGAGAAGCCATTATCGGTGAAGACCTTATAGGGGTCTTCACCTTTCTTCAAGGCATCACATACCTTATTAGCGAATTCTTCAGTGAAGGTGATTTTGCTAGGTGTGCACTTAACAACGTTGGGGTTGTGATTAAGCTCTCTCTGAGCATGCTTCGTAAACTGTTTATTAGCCATTATTCCATTCCTCCTAGTGACTATTTCTGATTGTTATCGTCCTTCTTATCGGATGGTAAGACTTCCTTAACGACTCCATGGCGAGAGGTAGGCTTAGCTTCTTCATTCTTAGGTTCATAGATTTGTCTTAACTTATTGACCGTGCCGTCATCAGTCTTAATCAGCAAGACAGATACCCCGGCATAGGCTTCTAAGTGAGAGGCAAATGTTTCTACTGATAATGATATTCGTGAAGAATGAGCGAAATCAACGAAGAGCATACCGATATGAGTAGGATCTTTAGCGCCAGTCATAGCAGCTTTACGGAAGTCAGCTTCCTTTATAGGAGTGCCGGCCCCAATAGCTACGACAATGACAAGACGGGAAGGCTTTGACTTCAGAATGTTATCAATGGTGACATAGTAACCTTCATAACCAGGATAGAGAACCAAGTTGTTCGGGTTTTCCGGTTTCAGACCATAAGTGTTATCCATGACGTGATCATTGAATTCAGGAAGCTTACGATTTTTGAGCAAATAGGCGATTTCATCACCAGTGATGGTCTCATGTTCAATCAGGGTCTGAGCAATCAGTTCCACATCGGCTTTGTGTTCAGTGAGGATTTCTTTAGCTTTAGCATGGCATTCATCGATGATTTGTCGGACAGCCTTATCAATCTCATAAGCAATCTGAGTAGAGTAATTGGCCTGAGTGGAATTATAGTCTCTTCCTAAGAAGACTGATCCGCCTGGTTTCTCATACTGGACCGGACCTAAGTCCGACATACCATACTGAGTAACCATGGAACGAGCCAATTGAGTCGCTACTTCAATATCGTTTGAAGCACCGGTTGAAACATCTCCGAAGAAGATTTCCTCACTGGTTCGGCCACCTAAATAGCCAGTAATACGGGCCAGCATCTGATTCTTCGTCATCAGGAAGTGATCCTGAGCCGGAGTCATCAAGACATGACCGCCTGTTCTTCCACGAGGAATGATAGTGATTTTCTGAACAACATCGGAATAAGGTAAGAAGATACCGATGACAGCATGACCTGATTCATGATAGGCCACCTGCTTCTTTTCGTTAGGCTCAAGATGTGATTTCTTAGCCGGACCGGCAATAGCTCTATCAATTGCTTCATCGATATCAGGAGTAGTAATCATGGACCGGTTAGCTCTGACAGCTAAGATAGCAGCTTCGTTCATGATGTTAGCTAAGTCAGCTCCAGAGAAGCCGACAGTTCGGCTGGCAATAGCATCAAAGTTGATATCGGGAGCCAGTTTCTTGTTGCGGGAATGGACCTTGAGAATAGCGGCTCTGCCTAATCGATCAGGTAAATCGACAGTGATAGTACGATCGAATCTTCCTGGACGAGTTAAGGCTGGATCAAGGACATCAGCTCTGTTAGTAGCAGCCATGACGATGATACCGGAGTTGTCTTCAAAGCCATCCATCTCAACTAGTAATTCATTCAAAGTCTGCTCACGTTCATCGTTTCCGCCGCCAAGGCCAGCGCCTCTTTGACGGCCGACAGCATCGATTTCATCGATGAATATCAAGCACGGAGAATTGGATTTGGCAGTCTTGAATAATGAGCGAACACGGCTAGCACCGACACCGACATACATTTCGACAAAGTCAGATCCAGAGATGGAATAGAAAGGAACATTGGCTTCACCGGCAACAGCCTTAGCTAGTAAGGTCTTACCAGTTCCAGGCGGGCCGACTAAGAGTACACCATGAGGAAGTTTAGCTCCTAAGCGAGTGTATTTATCGGTACTATGGAAGTAATCAACCATTTCAACTAATTCGGCTTTAGCCTCATCACATCCAGCCACATCAGCAAAGCGGACTTTAGAGCCGTTTTCCTTACGGGCAATATTGTTAACGAATCCGGACATTGGTCCAGAGCTGCCGCTTCCGGCAGACTTATACATTCTGTTGACGAAATAAACCATTAAAGCAGCAATTAAGATAAATAAGATAAGAGGCACTAACCAAGATGATAAGGAGGAAGTGGACTGAACAGCAGCCTGATAGGTGTTGGCATTGTAATAAGCGACATAATCGCCATTCTTATCTGTTGTCATGACATAGTTAGCAATAGGTTCAACATAGTAGCGATAAGTATCTTTACTAATAGAAGCCGTGTACTGATAAGTAGTAGTGCCAGTCTTGCCATTAGCTAAAGCAGTGGTCTGTGTAAACTTGCCACTGATACCGACAATATCGGAATTAACGTTAGAATATGTAACACTAAGAGTAGGGGAATGGGTCTTAACATCAATAAGAATCTTGGCTAAAGAACCGGTATTAGAGATAATGCCGTCCGGGTTTGAAGTCGAATTCTGGATTGAGAAAGAACCGTTGTCCTTATTCCATCCGGAAAAATCAGGATGAGCATCAGAATCAACATCGCTCTTGCCATCGCCATTTGCATCAACGTTATAGACCACATCGGAATCAGTAAATGAGTAAGTAGTAGTTGATGATCTGAAGACAAAGAAATAGAGCATCAAGGTGACAATCAAAATAAAGCAGCAAGCTAAAATAATAAGCGGAACATAGCCTTTTCCATGACGATTGTTGTTACTCATGGGGCGACGAGTGTTGTTGTTTTCTGGTTCTCGGTTATCCTGATCATCAGAGAAGTTCATCGGATAGGAAGACAAGGTCGGATTGAACTCTAGGGGTAGTGAAAGTGACTCCTTTTTGTCAAAGTTCATGGGTTTCCTCCTGAAAATTAAATGCACATTAAGACAATAATAATATATGAGAAATCAAGTGCTAATTCAAGTAAAATAGCGTAACTTGAAGCCTACCTTTAATTTCTGGAAAAAATAGCTGATTTTACGCTGTTTTCTCAATAATGAAATTAAAGAAAGGTTTAACAAAACCATTCTATTGCTATGAATATCGTTTTCTAAAACCGGTCTTGAATATGAGCCAGTGAATGTCCTTGTCTATCTTTAACTACGGAAATCTGAGCGGAGAAGAACTGTTTCAGTTCCTCCACATGGGAAATAAGACCGATAGAGGTGCTCTCCTGCTCTGATAAAGACGTCAGGACTTCGACTACTTTAGCTAACGATTCACTATCCAACGTTCCAAAGCCTTCATCAATAAAAAGAATCTCGATTCTCTTATTGCCGACCGTCTCTTTGACAAAGTCACTTAATCCTAAAGCCAAAGACAAGGAAGCCATGAAAGTTTCACCGCCTGATAAGGTGGAGGCTTTACGTTTAGTGCCATTAACAATATCAAAGACATCAATATCAAGGCCCTGCTGAGAGCGCCCTTTATCAGAATCAGTTCTTCTTTCTAAAAGGTATTTGCCTTCAGTCATATTCCTGAATCGCAAGGATGCTTTCTCTAGTATCTTATCTAAATAATAAGATAAGACATATGATTCAAGACTTAAGCCTCGATCCATATCAAGGCCGTTACGGGCACTGGTATCAGCCGAAAAAATATAGGACAGTTTCAGGAGTCTCGAATATTCCGCTTTTCCTTTAGCAGAGCTATTTAAAAGCTTCTGATAACGATCAAGTCCTTTATTAAGACTAGCTAAAGCCGCGAACAATAAATTAATCTGGCTTTCTTCCTGAGATAAAAGGTTGTTTTCAGCAGAAAGCGAGCCTTCGATAATGTCAATATCTCTTCCTTTATATGATTCCGTTTGTTTCTTTAGAGAAGCAAGCAATCCTCTTGCTGTGGCTTTATCAGCCAGGGCTTTGGAATTATCCTGATTGTTCTTCTCAACTGATTCTTTATAGGTGTCAACTGCGTAAGACAAAGAATGAATCACTTTAAGCGCTTCTTCTTTGGAAGGATATTCTAAGTCCTTAGCAACTGAATCCAAGGATTTCTGATTATTCTGATAGGTGGCTTCCAATCTTGATTCCAGAGAACGAAGATCCATCAATTCATCCTGAATCTTGGAAGTGGAGTTACTTAGTTTATCTAATTCCATTGCAATTTGATCAGCTCTTTGATGTTTGGCTAGATAAGTTGAGTTCAAAGCTTCCAACCGATGCTTTTCATCTAAACTCTTCTTCAGGAAAATTTCGCTATCCAAACGCAGGGAATCAATAACAGAAGAATAATCACCTTTATCGATATTACTGAAGTACTGTTTATAGAAAAGAGTTGAGCCTTGAAGATCCTTTTCTATTAAGGCATTGATATTAGAAAGAGACTCAGAAGCTTTATTCAGGTTCTTCAAAGCCTGATCTCTATCAGTTTTAGCTTGCTCGAATTCTTCTTTAGTGACATCGTTCTCTTTAACCATATTAGGATGAGGATGAGATAAAGAGCCACAGACCGGGCAGGGCTTTCCTTCTATTAAATTAGAAGCCAGAATGCCACTCATAGAAGCATAATAGCCCGTTTCTAAATCATTGGCTTTCTTAAGTGAATCATCATAAATAGATTGTTTAGCTACTAATTCATTAGTTGCTAATGAAAGATTGCTAAGTTCATCTTTTTCTTTATCAACAATAGTTTTCTGATCAGATGCTTCATCAACTTGATTTTTAATATTAGTAAGTGCTTCATTCAAAGATACTTCTTTCTGAAGCTCCTTTTCTAAATCCTGTTGTTCCTCAAGTAATGCTTCTTTATCCTGATTATTCCTTACTTGATTAGCTTCTTTAGTCTTCAACGAAGCTTGTGCTGAATCTAACTGTTTCTTAAGACTAAAAAGAGAATCCTTTAATTCATCCAATTGCTGATAATTCTTCAGTTTCGAATTCAAAAGAATCTGTTGATGATCTTTTTCATCAATTTCTTTTTTCTTAGAATCCAAGTCCTTCTTTTCTTTAGTTAAGGCTTCGACTTTTTTTTCACAATCGGCAAGTTTTGCTTCTTCGCTTTGAAGAGCAAGAAGATTGTTTTGATAAATCAGGCAGTCTTTCTTTTCCGCATTCAGGGTTTCTATTCTTTTACTGGTCTGCTTTTTCTTTTCTTGTGCTTCATCCAAAAGCGTTTGATATCTCAAAGAGCAGTCTTTTAAGAGAACCATTCTGGATTCATCATCTGTAATCGAAACGATTTTTTCTTTATCTTCATTAAGATAATCGAGAGAGTTGAAAACCTGATCAAGGCTAATTGTTGCCTCTTTGGTTTCACTCATGGATTCATTCGTCTTGTCTTTCAGTTTAGAAGTGAAGGTCTGATAAATAGTAGTATTAAAAAGTTTTCTTAAGATTTCCTGTCTGGTTTTAGTATCAGACGTCAGAATCTTAGAGAAATCGCCTTGGGCAATCATCGATACTTGGAAGAACTGATCTTTATCTAATCCTATTATATTAGGAATAAGAGTATCGATCTCCTTAATTGAAGTAATAGGTGCCTTATCCGTTTCATCTAAAAACTCTAAGGTTACCCGAGGTGTCTGAAAGATTTCTTTTCTTTTCGACATCAAAAGCTGACTGGGGCATCTTGTAATACGGTACTTCTTCCCTTTTTCTTCAAATTCCAAAGTGACATATGATAAAACATCAGAAGAGGCATCCCTCGTTTTAATCTGATCCAAGTCTTCTCTCTGAGGCTCAGATAATTTTCCATATAGAGCATAAACAATAGCATCAAAAATAACGGTCTTGCCAGAACCGGTGTTTCCCCAAATCAGAAAAATTCCGGCAGATGACAGCTTTTCAAAATCAATGGTCTGTTTAGCTAAATAGGATTCAAAAGCCTGCAAAGTTAGTTTCAAGGGTTTCATTCTTTCTCCTCCTTCAGGCATTCTTCCAATATTTCTTGGACAATCTTAGAAGAAGCCTCATCCAGTTCTTCACCGGTTTTATCCTTATAGAATCCTTGGATAGAATCAAAGACACTGGCGGAAGGATTGTATTCCGGAAGAGAGGAATCGGTAGCTGAAGAAAAATTCTTTATTTCTCTTCTGATAGTCAATAAATATGGAAATAAAGCCGTAAAGTCACTGGCTAATGTCGGTGAAGTCTTATCATCTGTCAGTACAATCTCAATATAGTTTTCTTTATCAGTTGGATATTTGATAAGTTCATCATAACTGCCTTTTAAGGTAAGAAGCTTTCTTTTTGGATAAATAGGTATTAATTCTGATTTAAGAGAGTTCTTCTCATTAAGTTCCACATAAGAGACATAACGGTCATTGCTTTCACCGATGCAATAAGGAAGAATCGATCCAGGATAAACAATCGTGTTATTCCTTAAACGTAAAGTCTTATGAATATGACCTAAAGCAACATAGTCAAAATCATTATAAGCATCCAATCCAACAGCATCGGAAACATCATTTCTCAGCAATGGTTTAGTGTCAGATGGATCTCTGGAAGCACCAACTACATACTGATGAGAAAGAATAACGTTTCTTTCCTTAAGATTTATTTGTTCCTTACCGATAGTAAGCTTAACAGCTTCATCATAAGTCGTATTGACTTTGGTTTCATCAGGAAAGAATCTTCTGGCTTGCTCCGGTGTGAAATAAGGAAGAAGATAAAAATTAACTGGTCCGAATTTATCATTTAAAGTAACCTTCATCAAAGAACCAGTGAAAGAAGCTGAAACATAATACCCGGAATCCATCAATAGTTTTTGATGATGCTCGATTCGAATAGGAGAATCATGATTACCGGAGATAGCAATAATCTTTGTCTTGTAAGAATGAACCTTATTCAAAAACCGGTCATATAAATCCATCGATTCATTAGAAGGATTATAAGTATCGAAAATATCGCCTGATATCAATAAAACATCGGCTTGTTTTTCTTTGATTAAAGGAGCAATCTGCTCCATTAAAAGATATTCCTGATCAGCCAAGAGAGAAACTTGGTTGACAGTTCTACCTAAATGAAGATCGGAAATATGAATCAGTTTCATTTGCCTTTTATTTTACTTATTCTTTCTTGATAATAAAAGGAGTCGCAAGCAAAAAGCTGCGGCTCCCATTTATTTTGATGTTGAAAAGAAAACTACTTCGTTCTCATCTTGCCTTTGAATTCTCCCTTTGAGGCATGGACGATGATAGCTCTGTCCTGATTGACAGCCATTTTCTTAGTGTACTCCATGGCTTCCTCTTTAGTGTCAAAAAGCTTGATAACTTTCTTTCCACCAGCAAACTTGACCTGCCATTTACCATCATCCCTTTTTGAAAGGTGATAAGTCTTTCCATTTTCAGCCATTAAATGTTTCTCCTTTCATCAATTCTAGTTTTATCTTACAACAAATTTGTAAAAATAGTATAAGAAAAACATTTCTAATTAAATAAGCATGAACTTAATTAAGCAAAATTAGAATTGCTTTCATATATTATTCAGCTTTCTCAGTTGATAGTTTTCAAAATTGGTAATTTAGCTTTCCTTTCAATATTTATAGAAATCAATATTGAATTAAAGACAGTAAACTGGTACTTGTTCAAGTTTGTGATAGTTTCAACTATAATATTAGAAAGAAGAAGGAGAAAAAAATGTACAAAGCAAAGATGAAACTAACCACACAGCAGCAAGACATCATGGATGGCAAAGATGGTGAAACCAAAGCCAAAATGATGGAATGTCTAGTTCGTTACGGAGATATCTTTGATGCTGATCGTTTAGTTCCTTTAACTCATAAAGAAGGACACCTAGTCACTTCCTTTGGCATCAAGATGCTGACACCAATCTATCCTATGATGGATCAGCTCATCAAAGCAGGATTGAAAGCGGAAGAAGGCTTCACAGCTGACCCTCGTCCAATGGATTTCGAGAATGTCAAAGCATCGCCATTAGAAAAGCTCGTTTTTGAAAAATTCATGTATTCCGAACAGGAAAAATATGAGGAGCAATTAAGAAAAGTCGGATTAGTCAATAAGGATGCCTTCTCCTGTACCTGTTATTTAAAAGAAGTCGGAAACACACCAAAGAAAGGTGATATTCTCAGCTGGGCTGAATCAAGTGCGGTTGTTTATGCCAACTCCGTTTTAGGAGCAAGATGCAATCGAAACTCGGGCATCATTGAACTATTCGGAACCATTCTAGGTTATGCGCCGGATTTTGGATTCCTGACCGATGAAGGAAGAAAAGCAAAATGGAAAGTAATTGTCAAGACAACCAAGCTTCCCGAAGCTCAGATTCTTGGCAGCGCAATCGGAATGAAAGCATTGCAGGATGTTCCTTATGTCATAGGACTTGATAAATGGCTTAAGGACCTTCCTGATGATGACACAATTTCCTATTTAAAGGACTTTGGAGCAGCCACTGCTTCAAATGGAGCTGTGGGTCTTTACCATATAGATAAGATCACTCCTGAAGCTAAAGAGCTAGGTGAAAGCCTGATCAATAGTGATGCTAAGGAATATGTCATTGATGATGCGGAAATCGAACGAGTCTATAGATCCTATCCAATCATGTGGAAGAATCCGAAAAAGAAAGCCTATCAATGCTTCATTGGCTGCCCACATCTAACTTTTAAGCAATTGAATGACTGGACAGAAAATATGGTTAAGTCCTTAAAGGAATCCGGAAAGAAGAAGCTAGTTATTAGAACCGTTTTTACTACTTCTCCTCAGGTTGCTGAGGAATTCAAAGCTACAACTAAATATATTGAATTCATCAATACCGGAGCTCATCTATCCTCAATCTGTCCTTTGATGTACGCTGATAACCCGCTTTGCGGAGCTAGAAGACTAATGACGAATTCCAATAAATTAAGAACCTATACTTTTTCCCGCTACTATAAAGACGCTGATGTCTTGAAGCTAATTACTGGAAAGGAGAATTTCTAACATGAAAGAATTCAAAGGCCATGTCATCTATGGCGGCACCTATAAAGGAAAAGTTGTTGTCACCCATCAAGGATTCAATACCTTGGCTTCATTCCAAAAGAGTCTGATGTTCAAGTCCTCCAAGAAAGCAATTGTCTCCGACCAGAACAATCCTGATCTCTTTAAGAAAGATATCACCGGGATTGCTTTAGCTCTTCCGATGACAATTGGTTCAACTACAGGTGGTATGGTTATCGAAACCGCCTCCGTCAGAAACCTAGGCCCTAAAGCCTGGCTCTTCTCAGAACCGATTGATTCCTTAGCCGCTTCCGGCATTGTCTTATCAAGAACCTGGGATAATGTTCCGATTATAGCCATTGATAAACTAGGTCCGTCTTTCTTAGAAGCCGTTAAATCAGGTGATGAGATCGAAGTCAAAGAAGATGGTACTGTAATTGTCTATTAATCAGCTGAAAGCCAAAAGAAAAGCCCGGAGTTTCCGGGCCTTTTCTTTTAGATCTTCATGGCTATTTCGTAGGCCTTCCAGATAACAGTTCTAAGATTTCCGACTTTCAGACAGTCACCGACTAAATAAGTATGCTTGGCATCAGTTGTAAGAGGAGTTGGATAATAACCGGTTGCCGTAATGACGTTATCGGCTTTCAAAGTGATTTCTTTACCAGTCTTATCGGTGACGATAACACCAGTATCAGTGACTTCCTTCAATTTAGTTTCGAGATAAACAGGGGTCTTATGGTATTGGAAATACTCTCTTAAGTAAGTGGAATTAGCCATGCAGATACCGGTCTGTTTTACTAAATCATCAGTCATTTCGACAATGGTCGGTTTCTTTCCTTCCAAAGTCAATTCATAAGCAATTTCACAGCCAGTCAAGCCGCCGCCGATGACAACAACGTTCTCACCGACCTTTTTGCCGGCCAAGAAGTCACAGGCTTCAATTGTCTTCTCGATGCCTTTGATAGGAAGCTTCTTAGCTTTACTGCCAGTGGCAATGATGTAGTCATCTGCTTCTAATGCAGCTAAATCTTTTACTTCAGTATTAAGATGGATTTCAACATTAAGGTCCTTCATTTGCTTGATATACCAAGCAAGCAGCTCTCTTAGCTTACCTTTGAAGCTAGCTTTACCGGCTAAAAGGAAGACGCCACCCAAATGATCACTCTTTTCATAGATGACAGGTTTATGTCCACGTAAAGCCAAGACTCTGGCTGCTTCCATTCCACCAATACCGCCGCCAATGATAGCAACAGTCTTGGGTTTCTTGGTCTTCTCAATATAGAATACCTGGCTTTGCATAGTCTCGGCATTAATAGCACATCTTGCCATATGAATGACATCGTTCATTGACTGGTCATTAGCAACACCTTTATAGTGGCACATCGTGAAACAGCCATTGTGACAGCAGATGCAAGGACGTATTTCATCTTCTTTGCCGGCCATCATTTTACTAACCCACTCGGGGTCAGCTAAGAACTGTCTAGCTACACCCATAGCATCAATCTTGCCTTCCGCGATAGCCTTAGCAGCAACATCAGGAGACATTCTACCAGCACAGACTACCGGAACTGTAACTGATTTCTTGATTTCTTCGACATCTTCAAGGTTGCAGTTTTCAGGCATATAAATAGGCGGATGTGGCCAATACCAGGCATCATAAGTGCCATTATCGCAGTTGAGCATATCATAGCCGGCATCAGTCAGTAACTTAGCAGCTTTCCGGCTTTCTTCCATATCTCGGCCAGCTTCCACATATTCTTCTCCAGGAAGAGCACCTTGACGGAAGCCTTTAGTCTTAGAGACAACGGAGTATCGTAAAGAAACAGGATAGTCGGCTCCACAGGTTTTCTTGATGGCTTTAACAATTTCAACTGGGAAACGATAACGGTTTTCAAACGAGCCGCCATATTGGTCGGTTCTCTTATTGCAGTATTTCAAAGTAAACTGGTCAAGCATATATCCTTCATGTACGGCATGGATTTCGACTCCATCAACACCCGCTTCCTGACAAAGCTTGGCCGTTTTTGCGAAGGCATCAATGAATTGCTGAATTTCTTTGACAGTCAATGCTCTGGATGGTACTTTATCGGACCATCTATTCGGTTCTTCCGAAGCAGTAGCACAGATTTTCTCGACATTAAGAATCGGTTTGGCTAAGACATTAATGACTTTATGGGTATAAACAAATTCCATCGCGGAATTGACAGCCATGGCTCTGCCAAAGCCGGCAGTAATCTGAACGAACATTTTGCAGCCCGTCTTATGAAGCTCAGTCATAAAAGCTTTGAGCTTCTTGAACATGCCTTTGTTCTGATACAGCCATCCTCCCCCAATCGGATTCTGAATCGGAGCAATGCCGGGTAATATCAATCCGGCATTGTTTTTAGCTCTTTCCATTAAAAACTTACTGGCTTCCTTATCGAAGTGATTAGGCTCCATCCAGCCAAAAATAGAGGTGCCACCCATTGAGGTCATCACAATACGGTTTTTGATCTCACAATTACCGATCTTCCAAGGGGTGAATAAAGCTTCATACTTTTGTTCCATGATTTAAATCCTGCCTTACTTAAATTATACCATTAGTGTGTTATTTTAAACCACTGCATAAAGCGAAAAAGAAAGCCTGTTTGGTTTCCTAGCGATTAAAATAAAACCTATCATGGAATACGATTAATTAATAAACATGATATTTAAAAGGGACTTTTAGAAAATGATTTTCATTTCTATATCCAATCAATAGCTTTTCCCGGATATCTATCTTTAATACCATTTTCAAATTAATAAAACGCTAATTGCAAATTGTGTTTGTTTTAAATGAAATTATTGATTAGATGATTTGGTTCTAAGACTGCTTAACTAAACCTACTTGAGTGTCGGTCTTAATTCCTTTTCCTTTGTTCTCATTCATTGTTGAACCTTGCAAAGTCTTTCTTCCCGCATATCCATAATGGTGGCTTCATAATCGACTGACCAGTCATAGCCAGGAATATAAGAAACAATGCTAATAATTTTACTTGTACCATCCAAAACATCAAATAAGTCGCATTGGATGCTTTCTTTATTTAGACAGTATCTTTTTCTAGCAAAGATAACTAAATTATCCAAACGGTTTTCATGTAAAGTCCGTCTCAGTTTCCAAACAGAGTCCCGATAGGAAATCCGGGCTAAGTCAGTTTCTTCATCCAGTCATGGTGTTTAAAACTGTCATTTCATCATCCACTACAATTGAATTGTATGTTTAATCAAGCTAATGTACTGCTAAAAAAGAAGTTAAGAAGAAATAAAAGCTTAATTTCTTTCAGTAACAGAGGCTTTATTAGCCGGTTTCTTAAGCACAGTATAGATATCATAAATAGAGGACCCCAAAGAAATGATTAGATAGATAACAAGACCGACTGGTTTAGAAGTCAAATATTCAATCAGGAACAAAGAATCAGTCACTTCAATAAAGGCTGCACAATCACAGTAGAGAAAAACAATAAAGCCAATAGCTATTGCACCATTGAAGATAGGAAGAATGATTTTACTTAGATCATTTTTCTGATTGGCATAGAAAAAGAAGAAATCCACATAGGCTAATAGCAATCCAATAAGAGCAATGACATAAAAGAAAGAAGAATAAGCCGTAAAGGCAAATAGGTTAGTTAAACCATCAAAGACGAAATAGAAACTGAAGATCATAAATAAAACCATGATAATTTTCTGATAGACTTTCGTAACAGGCTTAAAGATTCCAGATAGTAAAGGCTCTTTCTTCTCAAAAGTAAGGACCTTCATCAAAGACAGAACAACTAAAGTAGTAGCACTAAGTATTAGAAGAATCAGGAATATTAAAGTAATCACCGTATAAAAGAGAGATGAAGGATTACGGTAATAGAAGTCCTTATACAATAAAGTAACGAAAATTCCGGAATAACCAAGAACTGCCAATATCGTAGAAGCAATAATCAAACCCTTTTTACTAAACCGTTTCGTAAATAAATGCTGATAGCCAAAATAGAAAACCGCTGTCATTAAAGGAGCAACTAGAATGACTGGATACAGACGTCCAAAATTAGATAAAGCTGACCCAAGACAGGAGCAGAACATCCTTCCCGAATAGTAAATAAAGAAACTGGCTACAAGAGAAAGGAGAATAAAAGATCCTAACGTTGTTCTTTTCCGGTTCATGCTATCACCACCTTTTGAATATCAGCCATCGAGAAAGCCTGAGAAGTTAAAGTAATCACACAATAACCGATCTTATGATGATAAATCTCAGCCGTTGATTTCATTCCATAAGAAAGAACCACATCCTCATAAAGAAGGGTCGTATCATTGATATGATCGTGACCGATGAACATTCCTTTGACTCCACAGTTCTTCATTCTAGAGAAAGCATCCGTTCTTTTATATCCGACGCAGCATTTTTCCTCATTAGTACCTGACCCTTCAACCGAACCGGCTTTATAAAGATCATAGGCATCAGCAAATTCATAAACCGGAATATGGTAGAAAGCTAATGAATCAGCTTTCCCATAGGTAGAAGAAATATCCTCTATATGTTTAATTTGATCTTCATGAATAATATCGTATCCAATGAAACTACCGCTTTGCCAATAAGAGTTGGAATCCAAAATAAAGAGCCGATATTTAACTGAATTGCCATCCATCAGATCAATGAAGTAATTGGCTTTTCCATAGATGTCATCATCGGAATAGTCAACATAGACAGCATTTTTAGTCTTGCTGACCTGCTGACCAATATAGTCGGATCCATAATTTCCTTGGAAATCATGGTTGCCATAGGTAAAGGCAAAAGGAATATTAAATGAATCAATAAAGTCCAGAACCGTCTTAACAAGACTAGTGCTGGCATCCATGAAGGTATCACCGGTAATGACAATCAGATCCGGATCAGCTTCTTTAATCTCTTTTTCGACATAAGCATTAGTATCACTGATAACAGTTGAAATACTGTAATGCATGTCCGTCAATTGGAGGATTTTGAAGTTTTCATGATACGTTAAAGTCTTCCGGTAATCACTTACCTGATACGTTTTTGAAGAGGTTGAACAGCTAGCTAAGGTGAGAGCTAATAAAGAAAACACAGTCAATATCTTTTGTTTCATACTAATATTATATTTCTCTTTCTATTAGGATAGAAAGAGGAAACGTTATTCAAGAAATCAAAAAAGACGAAATGACAAAAGACATAACGCCTTGTTTCTTCAAAAAACTAGAAGAAGAACACCTCTTCGAATTTCATATCAAGTGCAATACAGATGACATAGGCTAGATTGGCTGTCGGACAGTACTGTCCTGTCTCAATAGAAGAGATAGTATTTCTCGATACGCCAACCATTTTGGCCAAAGCGTCCTGAGAAAGTCCTTTGTCCTTCCTGATTTCCGGAAGATGATTTTTCAGTACAAGAGATTTGTTCATCACTTAACTACCCCACCGAGCTGAAGAATATAGAATGTTAGCCAGCAAATAGTCAAAAGTACCCAGATCAAGGCTACTAAAAGTTCATGACTCTTTCTTAATCTAATGTATTTATAAATAAACACTCCCGCATCAAAGCCACAGAACATAGTCAATATTTCATAAGGGACTCTTTTATAAAAATAGCCATCAAGAATGATTCCTACTACTCCTATGACTCCACAAACAATGAATCCTAAAAAGAAGCCTTTCTTCTGAATATCCAGATCAGAAATGTCTTTTCCTTTGTTTTCGTCTTGGCTCTTCTTTAATATTTCTTCTTTATTCATTCATGACCTCCGCCAAGTTTGCTTTGCATCGATAATATAGTATTGCCAAGTTTGCTTGCCAATAGATACTTTGCTTTAGATTAAAAAGATAATCTCTTATTCAATCAAAATACCTAGATTCTCCACTCCATTGCTAATGCCGCAAAATCCGATTTTAAATCAATATTTAAGGCTTAATTGAAGACCATGTCGATGTTTATTACTTGAATTACTGCCTGCTAGCTAGTAAGTCAACACTTTTGGTGAAATCATCTTTGAAGTCAGGAAGTTCAAAGGCATAAGTTTTTGAAAAGTCCATCAGAAAAGGTATAATTGGAGTTAAACAGATTTTGTATCTTTTTAAATCAGCTTTGCATTCTGCAAGAGAATCCAAAAGCTCGCCATCATACATGTCTCCTGATAAAGGATTTTTTAATAGAAATTCGGTTGCTTTGGGAACAGCAAAATCAGGAATAAATCCTTGCCTTAGCAAAAGTGAAACGTCTTCTGAATCAACTTCATCTGGTGATAGGGAAATAATCCAATTAGCATCCTTAACTAACCAATTATTTTTTGTTTTTGGTTCAGTATCAAGTGGAAAATTGTATATTTCAGAAATTGTTTTTTCATTTTGATTCTACTTCATAAATTATATTCCAATCTTTTAGCGTTTTGTTTATTTGCTTAATCTCATCAGGAAGCTTGTATTTTGCTTTCAGAGATAGATTCGGATTTTTTACAAATGCATAATTTTTTCTCTAAAACACTGATTGCCCAAAAACACCATAGCAATTGTTATTTTTAGGTATTTATGCCTAATCATCCCTAGTCTTGATTTAGCAGTTATGGTTTAAAATGGGCTTTTTAGAAAATGGTCAGCAAGTTAAAAATCTACTCATAACATATTGTATTGTCAGGAGCTTTTAAAATTTTCTTAAATCAGTTTTGAAGGATTCCTTTTTTGAAGTGCTTATAGAAAACGAACATATAAGTGGCCAATTTTTATTTTTCAAAAAGAACAGAACTGGTTTTTCTTAAATAACGGGCAAAAGCCGCTTTGATTTCATTAGCCTTGCCACGGCTTATGAAAACAATGACACCGTTTGTCAATTCAATTTCGCTCTTCTCAATCTTTTTAATGTATCGCAAATTAACTAAATAGCCTTTATGAGTTCGAATGATGTCATAGTCTTTGAATTCTTGTTCCAAAGAATTCATGGTTGTTCGGACTTCCAAAGGGGTTTTTTGATTCAAAAGATAAATATGCTGAATATTTTTGAAGCTCTCAATATAAACGATATTGTTGATTTGAAGCTTTTGTATTCTTGAATGAGAATTTGTTTCAATAGTCAAAGACATTTCTCTAGCAATATACGTTTCAAAATAATTTTGCATTGTCAGTTGAAAGTCTTCTTTGAAATGGTTTTTCCTAATAAAGCTAAAAGGCTGAACTGAAAAAGTCTCAAAAACCCTATTTTCTAAATTGGAAACAAAAATCACAACAGGATGAAGTCCGCTTTCCTCAATTATCTTTGCGGTTTTAATTCCATCGAGGCCAGGCATATCAATATCTAAGAATAACAAACCATAAGGATGTTCTTGAAAATCAGTAATCAATTTTGTGGGAGTGTAAAAAGTAGATCCTTCACTTAAAACGCCATTGATAGAAAAGAAGTTCTGAACTTGTTGGTAAATGGCTTCACAGACGATCTGATCATCATCACAAACAGCAAAATAAGTCTTGTTCATTTTAGCTTCTCCTGGCATTTCATATCTAGATAGGCTTCAGCCATAAATATCCCTTCGGATACTTCATATTCAACATAGCCGTTGTATTTTTTGACAGCCTTTTCGACAATGCTATGACCTAAACCATGAAGATTGGGATTGGCCTTATGACTATTAAAAGAAAGAACTTCTTGAGAAGTCAGTTTATTAGAAATTGGGTTCTTAATTACTATGCAGAAATAGTCCTTTTTGACATTAAAAAAGCAAGTTACTGGAATGTTTTTCTTTTCACAATTCTTCGTAGCATCTATAGCATTATCCATTAAATTCATAATCAATGAACAAAGGTCATTAAGCTCAAAAGGAAACTTTTCAGGAACTTTTGCAATAACCGAAAGAGTAACTCCAACAGAATGGGCTTTAAGAGTTTCAATATTAATAATGGTGTTCAAATCTTTATTACCATAATCAGCTGCTAAAGGAATGTTGGCAATATCAGCACCGGCTTTTCTCAAAAATACTGAGAGTTCATTTTTCTTATTTTCTTCTAACATTGTTTGCATTACTAAGTATTGGTTTTTGATATCATGGCGGATAGCATGGATTTCCTTAACAGATTGTTCCGTAATAGCCATAGCTTCATGATCCGCTTCCAGCATTTTCTTTTCCAAACGAAGGTTGCTGTTGTCCTCGCTTTTCTTTAGGTCTTGATATACAAGAAAATAAACTAATATTTCTAAAATGTAAAAAGCAAACAAGGTAATCAAAAAATATAAATCGCCGCTTTCAGAAGAACTAAAAACATAACCAGTTATTCCTAAATATACACAAATCAATAAGATAAAAACTGTATTCACTGAGCAAACTAAAAAACCGAGTTTCCAGAAATGTGAGATAGCTTCGATATACTATGATTATGAACAATGATGGCAAATACTCCAATTAAGCTAAAGAGGACAATTGAAATGAAGTATTGTAAATAATGATTCACATCATGAAGAGATAAGAGCATCAAAGAATGCTCTAATTGAGAAACGGTAACTTCCATTCCAAAGAGAGTAGCAATAAGAATGGCATCACTTCTTTTGTCAATTTTTGAGAAAATCAGACAACAGGTAAGGATAGATAAGAAATAAGCAATGAAATAGTTATAGTAGAAAAAAAGATTACAATAATTTGACAAAACAAAAAGCAAAAGAGAATATGCACTATGGATGGCAAAGCAAGCTAAGATTTTGAGAATAAAGTTCCGAATAGATTTGAAATTTCTTTCAACGGTAGTAAAGACAAAGACAATTGAAAAGGACATGATAAAAAGCTGTGCAATGAAAGGTGCTTGATAAACAATAGTAAAGAAATCTGTAATTGACTGCATCTGTTAGTCCTTTATTTTCTAAATTATAACGCAAATGGATTCAGCTTGCTTTATGTTCTTGGAAAAAGAAGAAAACATAAAGGCCTAGAGTAATTAGGGTTGATGCTCCAAATGCACTTTCAATAACAATTAAAGTAGTCTGCCACCATGGCATTGAAGTCGAGATGCTGTCTCCTTCTCCTAAGCCATTCATGCTATATGAATAGTTGCACACTGCATAAAGAATATGATGAGTTGCTTCTCTCATCTTAGTGGCAAATGTTGGTGAATTCTTAAATTCATTAAGAGCAGAAGAACTACCACTTCCTAAGAAACAAGAGGTTCCATTTAGAAAGCCATCTTGATAAGTCATATATGAAGCACCGTTTGAAGAAGCCATATCAGTAATAATGTAGCCATTAAATCCCCATTCATCACGAAGAAGATTATTCTGGAGGTTGTTATCCGCTCCAGCCCAAGTAGTTCCAATACGATTAAAAGAAGACATGGCAGCCTGAGAATTTCCTTCATCTGCGGATAAAGAATATTCAAATGGGACCAGCATGATTTCTCGAGCCTCTTGTTCATTAAGCCAGATGGAAATGCCATTACGATTGCACTCTTCTTCATTGAAAGCTAAATGCTTAACATGAGTGATAACGCCTTTTTCCTGAAAGCCCTTGATTTCAGCTTTTGAGGAATATCCAGCCAAAATTGGATCTTCTGAAAAGTATTCATGGTTTCTTCCACCAAACGGTGTTCTTTGGATATTTACACCACTGGCATAAATACCGGTTCTATTAGCGGCTAAGACATCTTCGGCAAAAGCTTTGCTTAGTTCCTCAATCAAATCAATATTGAATGTACTTGCCCAAATGCCTTCACTTGGGAAAGAAGTGCCAGTCTTAGTAGAAGAAATACCAGTTGGTCCATCATCTTCACTAGTTGCCGGTTTACTAATTGAAGGAATAGCCACAGTCTGGAATTGAGCAGTAGTCAAAAGCTCAGCCTGTTCTTCAAAAGTCATTTCATCTAAAAGACTGTCCCACTTTTTGTCGTCATAAGGGATTTCGTTTTCTTTAGAAGAACGTAAAGAAGCTAAAGTCAAATTGTTCTTTGCCGAATAGGTAGGCATATTGGTTTCAGTTTCAGAAAAAGACTTATTGCTTTCTAAAGCAGAAATTATTTGATTATTTGCTGTTAGTGAAACACTGCTTTGAGGATAACTTCCTTCCCAATCATGACGAGAAACATAAGTTACTTTGTTGTCACCGGCAATACTGGATTTATTGATATCTGATTCATCGAATAGATTAGTGATAGTTTTTCCTGTATGTGTCGAGACTGAATAAGTTTGGTCATCAAAAGAATTAATTTCTATGGTCTTAACTAAATCAGCTTGTCCAAGGCTATCCATTCTATTTGAAGTTGAAGAAGGAGTTTTTCCTTCTTTGGCTAAAAGGTTATTTGTGGCCTCGTGAGAGTCATTTGCCGCAATCAGTTGATAATTACCGTCTTCTAGAATATATGTCTTACTTTTATTAGCATCATAAGATTTCAACTGGCTCTTATCAATCTTGATTTTCACGGTTTCTGTTTGCTGTGGAGCTAACATACCGGTTTTTCCATAGCCAACTAGTTCAACTGAACTTTTTTCAATTTTATTAGTTTTGTCGTATTCGGTATAAGGCTTAGAAAGGTAGATCTCAACGGTATTCTTTCCTTTAACACTAGAGGTATTTGTGACATCCAAAGAAAGAAGATAACCATTATCGTTATTTTCAATCTGATAATTGCTATAACTGAAATCAGAATAGGAGATTCCATATCCAAAAGGATAGGAAACATCATGACTATATGAATAATCGCCGACATTAGTCTGCAAAGTCACATAGTCATAATAGCGGGTCTCGTAATATCGATATCCGACATAAATGCCTTCGACATTTACACCATAATATTTCTGAGTATCACTTAAAGAAGAACTGTTTCCATAAACACTGGCATAAGTCATTCCTTGATTGAGACTCCAGCTTTTTGCAGCAGGAGAAGAGAGATTATCGTTGCACATGGTTTGAGAGAGTTTTCCGCTCGGATTAACTTTTCCGGCGATGATATCTGTAACAGCCTGGATTCCATAAGAGCCAACATTTCCGACCCATAAAAGAGCATCAACATCAATGTCTTCTTCTTGAAGAAAATCCGTTTGAACCATTTGGGAAGAATTCAGCAATACGATTATTTTTTTTATTTTACGGCTTTGTTTTAAAGCGGTTAGACTCTTTAAGACTTCCTCTTCTTGAACGCTCAAAGACAGATAAGAGCCATCCTTGGTTTCAGCATTTCTTAAATTGATATCTTTGCCTTCTCCAGAATCCCTGGAGATTGTAACAATGATATTTTGATACTCTAAAAGTGTAGCTAAGACATCCGAAGTATATTCACTGATTCCGGATTCGTTGACTTTATAGTTTTGTCCTTTAGTTGTTCTCTTGAATTTTGACAGATCATTAGTTAAATAATCCCAAAGAGATGAGTTTACTTCTAAACCACTGTTAGTAAGAGCCTCCTTCAAATTTTTATATCCGGAAGTGTTGGCCTGAGATGATCCTGAGGTTGAATAATTGAAATTGACGGAGCCATTGAAAAAGCAAGAGACCTTATCACCTTGACTCAAGGGCAAAGCTTGATTGTTGTTTTTTAATAAGACAGCTCCTTCCCCTTCGACTTTTTCAGAGATATCCTGAAGATGAGTTTTCAAAGAAGCATCATCAGTGTATTCACGAGTGTAGTATTGATTACCTGTTCCTGTAGAATTTGAATTAGTGATATTAAGAGTCTTATTTATTTGGGCTTTGTTAGCCTTGGCAACATTATAAACAGCATATGAAGTTAAAAATAAAGACATAGATACTACAAAAGAAACTTCAAATACTCTCTTCTTGTTTTTCATAAAGCAGTATCCTCCTTAAGAATCTTTACTTGATTTGATTTCTCCTTAGTTAAGCAACCACTTACTAAAGTCAGAATTGAAGAAGCAAAGAGAAGAATGGCAACGGAAAGGAATCCAATTGAAAGAGAAGTACCATCAATGCTGACTAAAACATTAGCAAGATAATTAACTTGAGAGGTAATAAAATTTAAGAAAGCAAAGAAGTAACAAAAATAAGGAATAAAATGAAGAATCCTATTATGAGAAAAGACAAAGGGAACAAAAGCTGATACTAATCCTAAGACGGTGAAAGTAATAACAACACTATCAAGTTTTAAAACAAAATCGTTAGTTCCAGTCTGGCAATAAATAATAAGACCCGTAAAAGACAAAACCTCAGAAGAGAGAAGAAAATAGAAGTTGATTCTCCTGGTTTTAAAGTAGTCCATCAACTTTTTCATACTTGTCTCCTTTATTTCAGGTTAGCTAAAAATGGCGACCAGGAAAGATCAGCTTCAGTAGTTAAATATAGGCAATCAATCATCGGAGCTTTACTGTCCATGCTACCAGCCCCTACCTGAGGAGTGTCATCATTGTTGACAGTCAGTTTGATTGTATTAGTTCCTTCATTTAAAGATGTTTTATTAATATAATACTTTTGAAACGGAATTTTTTGGTCACTATTCATATCAGTAACAACATTATTAAAGGAAATATCATTATAGTTTAAGTCTGTTCCATTGACTTCAACTAAGAAGTCTTCCGAAGAAATGGATATGTTGTAAAATTCTGCTGATAATCCTAACTGCAAAGAGACATTATTGACGGCTTTGTCAGAAACAATCTTATATTCTAGGAAAGCACCATTGTAGTATAGATTCGAGACATAATAACCGTTACTAGCATTGGCACCGCTATTGTTATTGGCACAAATCATATTCTTTCCCGTAACATTTCCAGAATACCCTTGCCCTAATTTATCACCACTGGAATTGCAAGTTTCATCCGTATCCGGATCCAACCCTGTCAGCTGAGTGTACTCAGCTTCAAAGGTATATGACTTTACCCAATAAGCATAAACAGAAACACTTTCGGTTCTTTTCTTTAAGAAAGAGAATTCATTAGTGCAGGTTTCATCTTCATACCAGCCTGAGAAAGAAAAGCCATTTCTTTCAGGATCACCAGGCTTACTGACACGGCCATTGGTTTTGAAATAACTTGTTTCATAAATTGGAGTGACAGCGCCTTCATAGTTATAATAAAAAGTCGCTGTTAAAGCATTGGTGGCATCAATCCAGCCAGCATAAAGAGTAAAGGAAGAAGTGACATTCAAGGAGAAATCATAACTGTTAGTTGCATCCTTATCAGTCCACCAACCGGTAAAATAAAAATTGTCACGAATGGGATCATTTGGTCTTGTTACTAAACCATCTTTTTGAACTTTAACATTAGTGTTTGTACTATTGTCATAGTTAAAATCAAAGGTTACCGTATATTCTTCAGTGTTTGTTGTGATAGAAGGTTTTTGATTTGATATTGAAGAGCCTGAACTTATTTGATTTCCACAGCTAAGCATTGCAAAAACTGAGACACTTGCTAACAGGACTAATTCTAAACTATTTTTTTTCATTTTTGCTTTCCCCTGAATTTAATAAAAGATAGGCTAGTCATCGTCTATTGACGGTGACTAGCTTTCTTTTTGCTTTACTTCTTCGAATCTTTGCGTTTCTTAATAGCTAATCCCGTACCAAGCAAGGCGATAGCAGCAGCAATAGAGGAAACGGTGATGATACTTCCACCACAACCTTTGTTATTTCCATTACTGGTGTTATCGGTATCAGTTGTAGCATTTTTAGTCCAACCAGCATAGTAAGTAACATCAGAAGTAATACCAACCTGGAAGGAAGCCATAGCAGAGCAAGCATTGTCAAGATACCAACCAGTGAAGGTATATCCTTCCTTTGTCGGTACTGACGGAACGATAGCCATCTCACCTGCCTTTACAGACTGGGAGGCAACTGTAGTTCCACCATTGGTATTGAAAGTAACAGTATACTTTTGTTCTACGACAGGAGCAGGGGTTCCTTTAACTGAGAAGGCAATGTTATAGGTATAGTTAGCTTCAGTGGTTTGTGATCCCATGAAATTAGAAGTCGTTTTCTTTGTCTTAATTCCAATAACGGCATTATAGGTTCCAGCAGTTGTCGGAGTTCCACTGATAGTGCCATCATCAGCAATAGCTAAACCAGCAGGGAGATTTCCAAAAGCTACAGAATAGGTAACTGAATCATACTTTCCGCCATCAGTTGTGAAAACGGTGGAATTGATCTTCGTAACAAATTCCTCGCCAACTTTAGCTTCGTTTACATCATCACCATCAGCATCAAGAGTGAAAGCCGGAGATACAGTTAAGGTGAAATTTGCATTCTTAGTAATGTAGCCATCAATTACAGCCTGAATAGAAAGATCAAAAGTACCATCAGTAATAGCAGTTCCAGTGATTTGGCCAGTGGCAGTGTTGAGAGTTAATCCTTCAGGGAGAGTGCCCTTAGTCAAAGAATAGATGACACTAGAATCAGCATTAAGAGAACTAGTAGCAATACCAGCATCTAATCCAACGGCCTTTTCATATTGAGTGGCAGCTAAATTTGTGACCTTGTATTCTAGGTTATAATAACCATTTTGGTTGTTGATACTATTAGCACGGTTATAGAGTAATCTAGTGGCTGAGGTTCTGGTGTAATAATACTGATTAGGAGATTCTTCTAAGGCACCATTAGTTCCAGTCTTGACCTTAACGCCACCTTTGTTGTTTCTCAAAGAAGCATCCCAGGTTCCGGAGGGAGTCTCATACCACGGCGGAGTACGAAGCTCAATTTCGCAACCGGCTCTATTCATTAAATCAGGGCTAGTGATATCAATCCAGCCAATGTAACCGTCAGTATCGAAAGTTCCTTTCCAATTCCATTCTTTCTTTGCGATGTTGGTTAAGAGATTGTAGTTATTGGTGTTAGGAATACCGGCAATGTGGCCATAGCCTACCATGCTAGCCTTGCTTCCACCTTCTTGGAAAGCCATTTGGAAAGCCTTGAGTTCAGTTTCACGAATAGTCTGCTCATCCATGAATTCAAAGTCAGCTCCACGATTGGTTTCCTGATCATTGAAGGCAAAATGCTTGGCATAGGCAACAATGCCTTTAGACTGAGCACCCTTAATTTCGGCAGCAGCCATCGCACCAGCAGCATAACCGTCCTGAGAATAATACTCGAAGTTACGTCCAGAGAAAGCGGAACGATGGCAGTCCATACCAGGGCCATACCAACCAGTGACATTCTTGAACATACAGATGTCGCCAATTACTGTTCCGACTTCTTCAACTAATTTGGTGTTAAAAGTAGAAGTAAGCAAAGGTTCATCACACCACTGGAAGCTACCATCTACATTAGTAGGACCATCAGTCTCTAAATCAGCGGCCTTACCAACATTGGCAAGTTCCGGTGAACCATAGCCACCATATTCGACGACTTTGGCAACCTGATCCCAGGTTAATTGATTCATGAAGGCATTCCAGGCTTTAGTACCTGTTTTTCCGTTAATGGCAGAATTAGAAGAAGTGATAGCAGTAGTTCCTTCAAAATCAATGCCTTCCATATCCTTGAACTGAATAGGAGTGGTGGTAGTATCATCAGTAGACTGAGTCCAAGAGGAAGGAATGGCCGAATTATCAATGTACCATGGATCAGTTTCTTTATCTTTGTAGCCCTCATCCTGATCAAAACTTTGTAAGTAGACTTGGTTAGAATACCAATTCTTTTTGAAAGTACGGTCTCCGGTAGTCGGGGCAGTCGGGAAGGTGCCATTAAAATCAGAGCGAGACATAATGGTCATGGCACTGGTTCCGTCAGCCATCATATCCTTAGTTCTCACACTGTTGAAGTTATATTCAAAGTCAGTGCTGGAATTATCGTAATCACCATTGCCAGTAAACTGATTTGAGACTTTAGCTAAGGAGAAGTCATCAGCTAACATGTGAGCATCAGAGGCTAGATTAAAGGAGAATTGATCATAAGCATCAGTGGTGTCAGTGAGATTGGTTCTTCGATCAAAATGTGAAGAATCCATGGCTCTCAAGATGTACTTACCTTTTTCCAAAGTATAAGCACCACCGTTATAGTTAGTATCCCAGCTAGCCATGTCCTGAACATTGATCTTGATAGTGATATCCTGGCACTGTCCCGGAGCTAACATATCAGTCTTTCCAAATCCTACAAGAGTATGTTCAGCCTTTTCTAAAGAGCCAGAAGTATAGGGTGCATGAGCATAAAGCTGAACCGTTTGTTTTCCTTTTACTCCCCCAGTATTAGTGACTCTGACTTTGACATACATCTTATCAATGTTTGCTTTGACATTAACATTATTGCTTAAATCAGCACTATTAATCGTAGTTCCATCTGTCAACTGATTTGAATTGGAATCATCGGTGTAAACACCCATGATATTCATAGAGAAAGTGGAATAACTAAGTCCGTATCCATAAGGATAGGTGACGTTATCAGTAAACCATTCTTCTCCTTCAGTGGCATTGGCATCATACATATCAGCATATTTCGTCTCATAATACTTATAGCCAGTGTAGATGCCTTCTTCATAATCGATGGAATAGTAGCCCTCAGAGAAGGTACCGCCAGAATAGGACTTGGCGTTATCAAATGAAGTATCATAAGGATAATCATCAGGAGTCTTTTCCTGGCCGTCATTTGCCGGCATGAACCCACCGCCACCTGTTGTTTCCTTAATTCGATGCTCAGGATCAAGCATAGCAGCATTTGTGCCAACCTGGGAATTATCTCCAAAGTTACACCAAGTAGGATCCGCTGTATGATCAACATCCCAAGTGTCCTGTAATCTTCCAGATGGATTTACTTCACCATTGAGGATTTCTCCTAAAGCAAAGATTCCGCTCTTCCCTGGACGAGAAATATCAACAATAGCGTTAATTTGAGGATCTTTATCAAGCTTATCGACTTCTAATGCATTGGAAGTGTTAAGAACAATAACAATATGTTTAAAACCACTAGACTTGACAAAAGAAATCAATTCTTCTTCGGAATCAGTTAGCATCAAAGAATGCTTATAGGTGTTAGTTGAAGTACTTCCATCCTTTCCCTTAACGGTCTTAGTAAGAAGGGCTTTATGAGTATCATCATTTCCAACTGTCTCATTGGTGACAGTAGATTGATCACTTCCTTCTCCGCCAGCACGTGAGAGAACAACAAAAGCGGCATCACTATAAAGAGATAAAGAACTCTTTACGCTTCCTGAGAATTCAGTTATTTCAGAGCCAATAGCCGAAGAATCTTTCTTATAAAGGTTTTCAAGAGTCGGGTTGACTTTAAACCCAGCCTTTCTTAAAGACTGAGGAACACTTTCAGTATCAACGGCAGCACCCATATCAAACGCTCCACCAGTAGCAGATCCACCAACAATAGAATCACTTCTGACACCAAAAACCGAAACACGTTCATTTCCATTAAAAGGAAGAGTGCCATCATTCTTTAAAAGAATAGTACCTTCTTCTGCAACCTCCTGGTTAAGAACGCCAGCTTCAGTCAAACATTCACTATAAGTATCGTAATCAGTATGGAAGGATTCTTTCTTATTCGCTCCGAGGTTTACCAAATTTTCTGAAAAAGATGAATTTTGGAAACCAATGAGTGAAATAACAGCAAGAACAGCAATTTTGACAACCGACTTTTGCTTTATTCGCATTTTTTCCTCCAACTAAGTCCAGGCCTGAACTCGTTTGGTATCATATTAAAGCAAATAAAAAAGGGCTTTCATTTTCATTGATAACTAGTTTTAAAGATGGGACAACCGGGTTAATTAAATATGAAACGTTCATTTTTTAGGACGAAATGCTTTCCAAAATAAAAGAATTGACAAAAAAGCATCTATTTTTCAAAGAATTTGCTTTTTTGCTGCCTAAAAGACCTTGTATATTATTTAACAAAAGTAAATAAATACAATTAGTGTGATAACAGGCAAATAATCCCGATAGATGCAAGAGTTTTCAGTGCTACATAACTGAGACTCAACGGAAAGGATTCTTTCTATGGGAAAAGAGAAAAACACTTGCCTTTACAACATCAAATTTTCATACTGCCCACATTGCGGTTCGGCAGAGTGAAACAAGGACGGAACCTACTTTTGTCGGCAGAGGTCTGGATGCAAGGAATGTGGAGGTACTACATTCACCACCCTTATCGGTTCCTTCCTAGCAGTCACAAAGATATCGGATCTTGCATGAGAAACATATGGTCTTTTCCTCGTCAACGATCTGACAATAAGAACTGTAGCGAGATAGGAGCCATAAACAAGAACACCTCTTATCTTTGACGGAGAAAATTCTTCTCCTGCCTTGGCAGCCATTAGAAAACGGTAAGACTCAAAGTAACGTTATGGTTCGATGAGATGTACTTCAATGTGTCCAGAAAGGCGATGATCACTAATGAAAACGGAGTCAAACTGAGGGGAATCAGCAGGAACAAGATTTACGTTGAGGTTGGATAGACTCTTTCAGGAATGTTCTACCGACTCATAACCCAATATTCTTCTGTGCTTGCCGTTGATTGCCATGTTGATCCTTCTCGTCTCGCTGGAGCTGACCTCATTGATGTCAGTCTCTTTCCGTATGTACTTTCTTATCAGTCCGTTGCAGTTCTCGTTGCTGCCTCTGTCGCATGAGTGATATGGCCTTCCGAAATAAGTCACCGTCCCAAGCTCCCGCTCCATCTCCCGCCATTTCGAAAACTCGATTCCGTTGTCGAAGGTGACCGATCTGAAGACGGACCCGAACCTGTCCTTCCCGACCATGTCCCTGTATGAGCACATGGCTCTCAGCACGGTGTCGGACCTCCTGTCTTGTATCTTTATCATCACGTAGAATCTCGTCACACGCTCCATGAGGGTTATGTAGGCACCTCTGATGCCACTGGATTTATTACTTCATTTTACAATTGGCGTCCATTATTTTTTACACGAAAGTATAAAATTCCTTCACAATGTTTTTTTAAGATCGCACAGACATCATCAATGGCATCCTTCTTTTCTGAGGTTGATTTTTTGAATTCGATTTGTTCATTTTTTCTTCCTATGTTTGCTCATGTTTTTTCTCACATATATGTAGTTGCAAATGCCACTGTAAGTTTTAGTAGTTTTATACTTGCATAAATAATAACCAACATTACTTATGTTGAGTGGAAATCTCCACTTACTGAAAAAGCGGGTTATCCGCCCGTTTTCTTTATATTGTTCTTCGCAATAAACTATAGAAGTCTCTTGCGTCAAGTCTAATACCGAAGCACCAGTTGATCAGCAAGTGTGCTATCACTGGAGTTCGACTGTCATCTAAGTTGGTGGACAAAGTTAGTTCATAGTCGAACCATGGGTCTCACTCGTAATGCGACCACATCGCATGGACAATGACCATGTGTTTGTCTTCATCGATTCTATAGACCAATCGATGCTGAATGTTTATCCTCCGCGAATAGTAGCCAGTCAAATCACCTGATAATTTCTCATGCGAAGGCGGATTTTGGCATGGATTAGTCGCAAGGACGTCCAAAAGTTTCTTGGCTTTGCTCTCCATCCCGGCTTGTTTAATGAGTTTTTTGTCCTTTTCGGCGTTACGGGTGAACCTTACGTCCCACATCACCATTTCTCCGAAGGGTCATAGGCCTTCATTTTCTCAGAATCTTCTTTTTCGCCATCTTTGATGTTCTTAACGAGTTTTGGCTGGGACATAATATAGATGGTCTCCATCATCGCATCGTAATCAGATTCGCTGATTATCACGGCGTTCCCTTTTTTGGTGTTCACAGTTACTGGCTCATTGTATTCAATGACGTTGGCGATAGTTTCGAATAGTTTCTTTCTAAGTTCGGTAGCGTTGGTTGTTGGCATGTTTTTTACCTCCAAAAAAATAATACAAAATAATATGTACATAGTCAAGTACATATGTACATCTAGACGTACTTCGCTTATCATTGACAGATATAAAAAAAGACGGGGCTGGACCCGTATAATTATTGGCTATCTAACAAGAGCTTTCTTGGGATTGAGCCTGATGCCGAAACAACCGCCAATCAGGAAAACCTTCTTGATGACAGTTCGACTGTCATCTAAGTTGGTGGAGCTGACGAGATTCGCAATAATGCACTACTATACGCCTTTGTCCATCTCTACAAATTCTAATCACCTGTAGACTTTAATTAAGATAAGCGAAAACAAAAGCAGAAATTAGAAACAAAATTCCTTGAAAAGAGCCTTGATTATTTGCAAAATTGTTTTTATTTTATAAATTCTAGTAAGAAATCAGCAATGCCTATGACTGTAAATCCATTAGAATCGATAGTTTCTTCAATTGGTTTATTAATAACTAATATTTTTTGTATTTGATCATTCAAAGAAACATATGGTTTGATTTCTCTAGCTCTTGTTTCTTGGCTGCTGATGTCTGATGAAACTTGAATATAGTATTTCTTGATTCCTCTTCTAGCCACAAAATCAATCTCATAGTTCTTTTTAATACTATGACCGTTTTTATCTTTTTCAATTTTTTCAAAGGTTCCGACATTAACACTAAATCCATTGTAAATTAGCTCATTATAGACTAGGTTTTCAAGCATTTGACCCTCATCATCATAAGCGAAATTTATTCTGGCGTTTCGAAGACCATTATCAACAAAATAAAATTTCCTTAAAGCACCAATCTCTTTCAATCCTTTAACATCATATCTTTTTGCTTCTCTGATGACAAAAGAGTCGACAAAACAATTGATATATTTTGTTACCGTGTCTTTATCAATTTTCTCCTTCATCTTGCTTTGATAGACGTTAGATATTTTTTCAGAATTAAATAGTTGTCCGCAATTTTCACTGATTATATTACAAAGCGCATCCAAAGCCTCGCTCTTATCCAACCTATTGTGTTCAAGAATATCTTTAAAGTAAGTCGTAGCAAATAATTGTTTTAGATAACTCTTCTTATCTTCACCGGTTTTAAGAACCGCAAGAGGCATGCCACCATATTGCATGTATTCATAAACAGCGTCCGTTTTGGATAAGTTTTTATAGTTATAAAATTCCTCAAAAGACAGAGGTTGAATATTGATATTTGTCGCTTTATCCCTGAATTCCGTTACGATATCCGAAGACAGCATTTTTGAATTTGATCCCGTTATGTATAAATCAACATTCCTCATTCGTGACAATCCTAAAACCACATCCACGAAGGATATAACATCTTTATCATCTTTATTTGCTACGATATATTTTCCATCGCAATAAACAGGGTTCTTAATTGTATCAATGAGCTGAATCTCATCGATAAAAACAAAATTGAACTTATCTTTTACAATCCTGGATTTGACATATTTATCAAGTTCAATCGGATTGCGGTACAAGGCATATTCTAAAACATCCAGTTCAATAATAATCTGATTGCACTTGTCCCCATAATGTTCATTCAGATATTCGGCAAATATGTTCTTCAGCAAATATGATTTGCCACATCTCCTTACACCAGTTATGACTTTTGGAAATCCATTGCCTATTGATTTTATAAGGAGTGATAGGTATTTTTCTCTTTTAATCATAATTTCTCCTTTTTGGTAGAATTCTACCTTTTTTACGATTATATTCTAACATATGTATAATAGTTTGACAATCTTGCTTTTAGTAGAATTCTACCTTTTAAGGGATTCCTAATAGCTATAGAGTCAAATTTTCGATATTTTTGTTATTAAATAGCAAATACCACTTCTCTGTTTTACAGACGATTGTGGCATGTTGAGTGGAAATCTCCACTCACAAAAAAGAGAGCCTGGGAGACTCTCTTTCAATATTGGCTTACTTGATACTAGGCTTACTCAGCTTAGTAATAGCAAACCTTAACGCAAATCGCCCTTTCGATACGAGTATCAAATGAGTGTGCGTCTGGCGACCAGTTGGTGGAGCAAATGAGATTCGGAAATGTGCTGATTGATTCGGCTATAAGTGGTTTGGTTCAATGTAAAGTAAAACATCATTCGACATATTTGTTGGCATCGTTGACCATCTTTTGAGCTTCAGGGATATTTTTGGGGTTCATCTTATAATCTTTACCTTCTCCCCTTTTTATTATTTCAAGTGTATCATTAAGCCTCTTAGCTATCTTCTTCGATTTGAGGTGTTGCTGAATTTGAGCAAAATATGGCTTTATTATAGAAAACGCAAGGCAAGATCCTAAAAGCCTGCATGTCTCATCCTCATCCTTTAGCAAGGCTGCTTTCAGCATCTGCTCGTTCTCTTCAAACAAAGGGTCGATTTCTTCATTGCTCATTTTTTCGTATTTTGGATTGTTTAATAGATCGGATACCCTGTCGTTGTAATCGTTGAAGGCCTTAAAGACTGCCGCCTCTTTTCTTTTTGCCATATTCTTCTATTCCTTTCCAGGTGAAGCCCATCAATGCAGTTTCACATGACCGTTAGCCTTAGCCTTTGCTATTGCTTCTTCCTCTTCTATAAACTTATGGAACTTAGGGCATATCCCACAAATTCTTCCTCTACCTTTATATGCTACCACATCCACTCCCTTGTAGGTGCCGTGCATCGGAGTGTGATCTGGAACGTCTTGGTTCTTCTTGAGGTTCGCGACATGAAGGCCTGCTTTCTCGATCTTGCGGTCGCTCCATAGCTTCGGAAACCACATATGCCTATCTTTCTTAGCCTCCCAGACTCTTTCATGGCAAGCAATACTCCCATTTCGTGCTTTCCCTTTACATAATCCTTCAATTTTAAATTCGAGTTTGTTCTTTTCTAAATACCTGATGTTGTCTTCACCGTGCCCTCCTTTGACCATGGCAACTGGCTTCCTGTCCTTGTATTTGAATATCCCTCTCGACGTATGCTTCATCTCGTTTCGGCTTACATGACTGAATAGTTTGAACATTAATACACTCTCATTTTCATTAAGGTAATGAATTTGCTGCCTATGAATATTCTAGTTTTGGATTCCATTAAAAAAAAGCGTACATGTTTACTTGTTTTTGGTAGACAAATTAATGGACATATAAATAAAAGATGATAAATTTTGGTAGATAAAATAGGAAACAGGTTGACTATAATGAGCTCAGGAAAAGCAAAAATTAGAATATCATCGATTGTGTTGCTTATAATCGACAACGACTGCCAAGCCTTTGGATTTATATCAAAGGAGAACAATCCGAATAGGAACGGCTTCTTCAATAAGCTCATCCCCAATCTTCTAGAGGCCAGAAAAGCAAGACGCAATAAGATAGAGCCTGTCCTTCATGATGATTTCGGCAGAAACGATTCCGAAGCCATCTACGAAGCTGTCAACACCATCATTGACCAGGTTTATTTTGAAGACGAGGAAACCGAGAGACTCGATTCATCTTTTTGGTTGGGACCTGACTCATATCCATGTCCTGATAACACAAATAAACTTACAAGTGATAAAAATAAATATTTTTTCATTATTTTTGTCTTTTTTATTCAAATGCATAGACTATTTGTTGGTTTATGATTTTGTCTTAGACGCCTTAATTGATACATATAATACTAAAAAAACAGAGATAGCATTTAAGATGGAAAGGACTATTAAGAAAACATAAGGAACTAAATAAAAAGAATACAGCCAACCTAAATATGGTATTAATGCCACCGGTATTAGAGAAACAATGATATTAACTATTGAAATAGTTTTCTTTGGCTTTAGAAAATCGATAACTGAAATAATCAAAGAGATAATTAAGGGCAGTATGACACAAAAATCATATCCTAAAGAATAAACTGTCAACATTGGAGATCCGTTTGTTATTGTACATGAAGAATTTGAATCGCCGGTGCAATGAATTATTTTCATAATGCTGAAAAAGCTAAGAAGGATACATAGAATGCAAGAGACAAATGAAATAAGTAGAAACAAATTATGGAATTTACTTGCCTTAGAGAAATTAGGATTATCTTTTTTTATTTCTTCGACTATTAATCTATAGGCTTCTTTTTCAGAATGAGTCTTCCTTAAATCATCATATTGTTCATCATATACAGAGGTAATATCACTAATATATTTTCCACTATAGTCTTGCATTTTATATATTCTAAACAAATAAGACTTCATTCTTCCATAATAATTCATTTTACTTTCCTCTAGTTATTTTAAAAAGAATATCCAAGTAACTATCAATTGCTTTTTGATTTTCATCTAAAAATTGAAGTCCTTTATTTGAAATGCTATAAATCTTTCTCGAGACATTTTTTTGTTTTTTTCCTAAGCAATAAACAACCAAGTCCTCATCTTCAAGAGAATTAATAATCTCTATGATGCTTGGAGCCTTGAGCGTAAATTTTTGATCACTAATAAATTCTATTTGCTTCATTAAACTATAGGGACTCATCTTTTGCTTTTTCAAAATACATAAAACAATAAATGGTGA
>JBAXZY010000005.1:0-32314 GCA_041670045.1 Bacilli bacterium
CAGGTAGTTGATTGGGAAGCAAAGTATATAAGTCAGAAGTGATCCCATCAGTCCTGAGAAGGTGCCGACATACAGTGACTCCGACTCGAACAATAAGGCAATGTCTAGTTTTCTGGTTCCCAAGGATCTCAATAGCCCGATTTCACGTTTCCGCTCTAAGACATTGTTGCTGGTCATCAAAGCCGTCATGGAACAGGAGACAATAAACGAAACTATGGCAAATATAATCAGAATCATAGAAACTAAAGAAATCATTTCGCCGACATCCTCAATCATGTAGTTCGTATTTTCTTTGGCGTAATAGACCTGTTCATTCTTGCTTGTAGCGTGTACACTGGAATCAGTAGTTGATGAGAGATTATTAAATTCATCCAATTTAGTTAATAGTATACTTCTTTGTGTTAGGTCAGTAGGGAAGATAACAACTTCCTGAACGACTGAAAAGGCATTAATATAAGCGACTAGTCCAACCAAGGAGGTATAAGCTGAAGAAACAGTCTTCAGATTACTGATTTCAGTAATCAATGATTCAATTGTGTCGGCGTCCGTAAAGTCCATCGTCTTGTATTCATCAGGAACCAGTTCCACACCATGCTGTTCACAATTAGATAAATAATAATTAAACTGCGTGTAATAATATCCGGATGAAAACAAGGAATAGCAGCGGAAGTATTTATTGACTAAAGTGTTGATATCCGTAATGGGAAGATAGGTAGAAGCAGAGGTGTCACTAGAGGCTGTCTTATAATCATCAACAATAGTTTTAAGGCTAGAGGTGAAGTCCCCTAAAGGATCCAATGAAGAATTAGGATTGATGAAGACAACGTTGTTTTTAGCCGTTGATGATATTTCACTATCTGTTTCTTTAGGTATCATTGTGGCCTGCAAAGAAGGCAGATAACATAAAGATGGCGACAACAGTACTAAGGAATTAGTGGATTTAGCTCGAATAATACCTGATATCTTCAGACTGGTTCCTTTAGTAGTATCTTTATAAAGGTCTTCTTTGCTAGTTGGAGATTGGTAATAGGTAACATTTCTGCTGTTTCCGTAGGCATCGACGATGTTATTGTCATCAACAACCTGTGTATAGTAGTCATCATTTGAGAATATTTTGTATTCTTTCCCAACGATATCAGAGAATTTTATTGGCTTAACCTTAGTAGCTAAGGAAGTATCCTTAACTTCATCTTCAGTATCGGTTGAATTATAGAATCCTAGATTCTTCAGGATTGTGAAACTAACAGAATTGTATTTATCAACTACGAGTACCAATTCATTTTCATTAGTCGGCAAAGAGCCGTCCAATAAATCATAGGAATCCAAGTCACCATAAAGAACATGGAAAATATTATATGGAAGACCCGATTGGGAAGCATAGTAATTGTAGTTAGTAATGCTAGTGTTGACGGTGCTGTAATAAGAAGAGGAAGTAGAATCAAGAGATTGTGGGAACTGAGTCATCAGATTAAAAGAATAACTATTCCCATAAGTTGTTAGATACTCACGGACAATGCCCTGGTCTTCTAATGAATCCAAATAATTAAAATACTTAGCACTGAAATTGTTATACGTATATGTCTTTTGAGAAGTTACAGTCACCGAAGGATAAATTTCATCCGTGCTTGGATAAAGAGTATCGGAATTAGAGTCGCCATAAGAGCTTTTTGAAGTGGACTCATTATAGGCAGTTACTACTATTGGAAGAGAACTGGCGGATTGTGAGCTTAGCCTTGTCGAATAATTATTAAAACCGTAATTAATGGCTAAAAAGAAGGCGATTCCGATTACACCAAAGGAATTGGCAACACTGGTCAAGATGGTCTTCCACTTCTTGCTTAAGAGATTTAATCCTGCGAGTTTGGTTGTCGATAAAAAAGAAAGATGGCTCCGATGCATCTGCTTTTCTTCTAATGCTACCGGTGTCTGATTGACAGTCAATGCCACATCCGATACTACTTTACCGTCTTTCAGTCTAATTAAACGGTCACTGTATTTCTTAGCAAGCTCTTCATTATGAGTTACCATGATCACTAAACAATGTTTGGAGATGTCTTTTAAAAGCAACATAATCTCGACTGAGGTCTCACTGTCTAAGGCACCAGTGGGTTCATCTGCTAAAATAACTGAAGGATCAGTAACGATGGCTCTAGCAATAGCTACTCGCTGAGCTTGACCACCGGATAATTGATTAGGTTTCTTTTTAGCAAGGGAGGCTAAACCGACTTTCTTCAAAGCCTCCATAGCCTTTGCTTGAATTTCATCTTTTTTATAATCACGGACTTCAAGGCCGATGGTGACGTTTTGAAGAACGGTCAGTTGAGGCATCAGATAATACTGTTGAAACACAAATCCGATTTCATTGTTGCGGTAAGAGTCCATCTCAGCCGGTTTCATTTTCTTCAGGGAACGATCATTGACGATAATATCGCCACCAGAAAAACTGTCTAATCCACCAATCAAATTCAAAAGCGTGGTCTTTCCGCAGCCTGAGGGGCCAAGAATTGACACGAATTGCTGAACTGGAAAAGACAGAGAAATATTCTTTAAGACCGGAAATGGTTTCTTATCAACGTAGTAGTCTTTACAGAGAGACCGAATTTCAATCATCGGTTTAATTGTTCCTTATGCGTCTATTTTATCGCATTAATCCTCATATTTAACTCATTACAGGAAACTTTATTAGTGGCTGCAATTTTAAGAAGCTTTTCATAAATGACGGTATTGTTATCTTCAAGATCATATTCCTTCATAATCAGTTCTTTGGCGGCCTTATTAACAAAAGGCACATCTAATAAACCACTGGTTTGGAAAACAAGTGAGGCTTTATTGAAATACATACCAAAGATTCCACTTGTCTTTCTAAAATCATCTAAGAATTTTTCGGTTGTTTTCATATCCACGCAAACTAGTTTCAGTTTAGTTTCATATTGAGTCATATCCTGATAACGGCAAAGGTAGTGGCTGGATAAAGTAATGGCCTGTGCCAATTTCTTACAAGCGGATTTCTTCTCGGGTGGAAAGATCTTTAGAAGCTTGTTCAAGAGATCGACATATTTTCCCTCTTTGACAATCTTCTTTGGATCATAGTCATCTAAAGCCAAGCGAATCTTCGCTTCATTGATTGTAAAGCCTAAATCATTCAAAGCCAGATCACTTAGGGAAGCTAAAAGAAGAATTCTATTAAAGTCAGCAAGAGAAGCAACTTTCTGAATAGTTGTAATAGTTACTTCTTTTGTTTTATTGACTAAATCAGTATAGAAAGCGGCATCATCAATCTTGCATTTCAAGGACATAAATATCTCCTTTTACTAAAAAAGCCACGCCTTTATTCAAGTTGAAAATCTGGTTTGTATAGCAATTCATTTTAAATTCTGCCAAAGGTTTTCCTTTGCTGGTGTCGTAAACACTGATTTTAGAATACCTTTGCAGACATTCGGCCGCCAATAGCACAATCTTGTCATCTATCAGATAAAGATCAAGGATTTTTTCTTTGAAAACCGTCTTGGTAGCGGCAGGAGTATTCATTGCACTGCCAGGATCCATATTGAGATAATTGTAGAGAGTGTCATTAACGACTACTTCGGAATCGGAAATCAAATCCAAAATATTTGTATCCTGGAATTGTTTGTTATAGATTTTGACTCCAAAATCAGTCTGAGAATAGAATTGTTCTTTCTTCTCATCGACTAAGACTTCATAATTAGAAGTCTTTGTACTTGGATAATCAACAATAGCCTTACCGTCAAAAAAAGATAGATGATTACCAACGGAAGTTAACACACAACCATTAAGGAACTTAACCGGTTTTATTGTCATATACTTTTCTTTGCAAGGAAGAGTATCCAATAATTTCAAAGACGGTAATTCATAATGGCGAAGTTCAACTGTAGTGTTATTTATGTAATCTTCATTTCCTAAAGGTGGAATTGATTGATCCTTGGGAGTTGCAATCAGTGCATACATGCTCTTTCCATCCAAAGAATAGCAAAAGCCTAAATAATTGACTTCAACTGCCTCTCCAAAAATAGCCTTGGATAATTGCTTTCTAGACTTCAAATCATAGCAATAGAAACCATTCTTAGCATTACGGACCACTAAATACTTAGAATCAGGAGTGACTTTGCCATCATCCGGATCACAAAAATCATTAGTGCAATAAATTTCTTTATGGCTTTTTTTGTCTAAGAAAAGAATGCCCCGTGAAATAAAGACAATATAATTATCAGGCGTTTCAATTATTCCAGTTGCAGCATTGACAGAAAAAATATATTTCAGTTCCATTCTTATTTCCTTTCATCATGGCTATCCATGAATGACATCACCTCCTGCTCATACTTCTCATTTTCTTCATAGTAAGTCATATGTCGACTCTTAGAAAAGAGAACCCATTTCTTTTCCGTTCGTATTTTTTCAAACATGGTCTTGTTCATCAAAGGAGTCGATTCATCATTGGCTCCGGAGCAGAAAAGAACCGGACAGGAAATTTTTGAAAGTTTATCAGTATATTCATAATCTCGAAGATTACCAAGAGGAGTATATTCGCAAGGTCCCCAGGCCACTTCATAAGATTCCGTTCCGATGACTTTAGGACGTGTTAAACATTCAGGTCTATTGGGATCGTCAGGGTCAGCTACATAAAGCTTCAAATAATGCTTGTTAGCAATATCAAATTCCAGAGAAGAATAATCATTACTCTTCTCCGCTTTTTCAATAGCTTGACGATCAATAGGATTAAGATAACGAAGCAAACGATGTGTCTCTTGAGACCATAAAGAAGCAGAGGATAAAGTACTTGAGAGATTAACATCCACAATTCCAGCTGGGTTATAGTCTGTCAGATAAATAATAGCTAGCATTCCACCCCATGAATGTCCCATCAAATGAACCTTAGTCAGATGAAGCTTTTCTCTTAGATTGGTAAGCTCTCTCACCCAAGTTTCCTTATTATAAAGTTCAGGATGAAAACCTTCGACTGAGGATAACCCACAGCCTATTTGATCATAAGTGACAATAGGTCGATCATCCAATTCGGACATATTGTCTAATAACTCATATGAATTATGGGTTGATCCAGGACCACCATGCAGAATCAGTAGTGGGGTCTTTTTCTTTTCCGGAGATGCAATCCGATAATAGGTTTTGTGCCCTTCAAAATCCAAATAGCCATCTTTGATATTCATTACCTTACCTCGTGAAGATATTCTACCATAACAGGAAAGGTTAATTGACCCATAATTCCTATATTATTGCGGTTTTTTTTCATTGAAAAACGACGTTTGTCTTTACTAAAAAAGCTCATATATTTTTGAATAGATGCCAAATCAGAGCTGAATCAAACCGTCTTTTTTTGTTTTCAGTTTCAAAATCGAGCGATTATTGTTTTATTTTTGTTTTACTGCGCTTCAGCTTAGCCCACTTTGGTTTAGACAGAATACCCTTTACAACAGCCACCGCATTGATGATTTCAAAGCTAGGGAAAAGGAATATTGCCCAGAAAACCGTTTTCTTATTTGTGACAATCAAACGTTTCTTTTCAGCAAAATAAGAAACAAAGGGCTGAACCAAGAAAGGAATCAGATAACAGGCTGCCACAACAATGACAACAAAGAGGACAAACCACTGCCAGGAATAGGATCCTAATCCAGGAATTGATATCGGTCCCTTAACAGCCGTCCAGACAATAGAGAAAATATAGTAGAACGGGAACCAGGCAACAGCTAAGAAAGCAGCCGGAATAGTCCCTAGGTTCCAGAACTGATCTAAGTAAGAGAATTTGGTACCAGCTTTCATCTTTGGATTGAAAAAGTTCTTAAAGAAATTGCCCAATAAAGTGAAACCCTTAGTCCAGAAAAGCTTATTCAGACCATTTCCCATTCTCGTGTTGCGTTTAAAGACATCGTCCATGGTCGTAGGCTGATCTTCATAAAGGATAGCATTATCAATATATTCAACAATCTGTTTGTCTTTGTTGAGACGATTGATCGTAAATTCAATATCATCACTGGATGACATGGCATCCCAATCCAGACAATACTTGGAATGAATCATCGAGCAGCAGCCATTCATAACGCATCCAAAGCGAAGAGCACTTCTGGCACGGCAGGCAAAGCGGTCATCTCGGGCATACCAAAGACCGGTCATGCAGGAAAGGATATTGTCAGTTAGGTTCTTAGAATTCTCAAAAGTTCTTCCTAACAGCACTCCTTCATCGGCAGCATCATTGCAAGCTAAGACATAATTCTTATCAACCTGATTATCAGCGTCAATCAAAAGGAAATATTCGTATGTGCCTACAGGTTCTTTCTTTAAGGCCTGCATACCCCAATACATACAATAAGAGGCTTTCTGATGTTTAGGATCATGATCAGTGATTTCAATTGCCTTAGCTCCATGAGCTCTGACAATCTTTGCAGTATCATCAGTGCAGTTATGGCAGAAGACGACCACATGCAGTTTGTCTTTAGGATAATCACATTTGAAGCAGGAATCGATGGCATCCCCGATGACATCGGCTTCGTTGCGGGCCCGGATGACAAAAGTGAAGTCATGGTACCGGCTAGCTTTCTTATACTGACGAGGTTTAAGGAACCACAAAAACATGAAAAGCAGTTGGAACAGGAAAACACTGCCGACAATGATGATCATGGCAATATTGATCCACCAGATCACCGTATTAAAAATATCCATATCAATCTCCTTTAGTGTTGTTTGATCTTATCTAAAACATCAATCACATTCAAATGGTGTCTCTTAGCAAACTGAACAGCTTGGAAGATGGCGGTCTCATTATCTAATTGATCAGGAGCATGAGCATCCTGACCAAAGATACACTTAGCTTTCATCTTACTGGCCAAAGAAAAGAAATCATCAGTCGGATAAACCCATCTAGAAGCATTGCCAATCTGTTTCTTCCCGTTTCTGATTCCGCCGATGTTGATTTCTAACGGAACATCGTAAGCAATGCAAGCCTGAATAATCTCTTTGGAAATCTTTTTACAGTCCGAATCAAAGTCCTCAATAGAAGACATGAAATAATCTGGATGAGCAAAGATAGAGAACAAGCCAGTAGAAATAGCCTGAATAGCTAAATCCTTATAAAGATAAAGCTGGCTAGGAGAAGAAATATGGGAAAATTTACTATAAATCTTATGTTCTTCATTCATAGCAGAATGATTACCTAAAATCAGATAATCAATCACACCATTAGTAATCAGTTCCTTATAATAAGGATAGTAGCAGGGAAAGGATTCAGCTTCCATACCTAAATAGATAGTCAGACGATCATGGTATTTAAGTTTCAAAGCATTGATAGAGTCCACATAGTCCTGAAACTGGGAATAGTCTCCACGGACAAAAGGCTCACTGAAGCCAGGAAGCATCACATGATCAGAGAAACCTAAATCATGATAGCCTGCTCCTAAAGCTTCCAGCACATAATCCTCATCTTCACCTGTAGCATGCCCACATCTTTTAGTATGAGTATGATAATTAGCGGTTAACATGTTGATAATAGTTTAGTTTAAAAGAGCATAATCTTCAATTGTTAGTACAGACAATTATAGTTAAGTAAGCAAAACTTGATTGTTAAAGCCTCTTGCCACAAAATAAATAAGGCTAAATAAAAAAAGCTAACTTAAAAGGAGTCAATTAGTATGAAAGAAAAAGAAACCATTCTCTTCATCAACGCCTGCCTAAGAGAAAAGAATTCCCGTACTTTGCAATTAGCTAACGCTTTTATCTCTTCCATCAAGTCAAATGATCAGTATCAAATAATAGAAAGAAACATCACTAATTTGAAGGAAAAGCCTTTGACCAAGAATAGTTTCAATCCTGACGGCAGTCAAAAGAATCTTAATTCAAGTTTAGCTAAGGAGTTTGCCTTAGCGGATCAGATCCTGATTGCCGCGCCTTTCTATGAATTCACTTTCCCGTCAGTCTTAGCTGTATATATTGAAAATATCTCCATCCCAAACATAACCTTCAAATATACGGAAACCGGAAGTGAGGGTTTATGTAAAGCTAAGACCTTAACCTATATCTATACCTTGGGTGGCTATCTGAATAGCAATGATAAGATTGGGGAACAGTGGTTAAAAAGACTGAGTGAATTCTACGGAATCAAAGAATTCACAACCCTAGTTGCTGCCGGTCTGGATGTAATCGGAAACGATGTTAATAAAATAATGGACGATGCCACAAAAAGAGCTTTTCTAAAAGGAAAAGAAATATTTAGATAAGAACCATTCTTTTATTAGTTACAAGTGTTGTCAATCAATGAAAAAGGCTGCTATAAGCTGATTGCCTGTAGCAGCCTTTTATCATCAAATTAGAGAATTAAAGAGATTGATTAGCCATCCACTCCCAGAGACCGACAGCCTTACCTGAAATTGTGACATCCTTAGTAGAAGGAGCTGCAATCTTAGTACTGTCAGCCTGATCCTTGCTTACATTATCGGACAAGGCATTGACTTCATAGCCTTTGGAAGCCAATTTAGAAATGTTGGTGATGAACATCAGAACGACTTCCTTATCGATTTTCCTCAGTCTTTGGCTGGCTTCCATGCCATTAATTCCAGGAAGCTCAATATCCATTAAGACTAAATCAAAAGAATAATCGTAATGAGCTAAGAAAGCTTCCGCCGTTTCATAAAAAGTCACATGGAAATCCACATCATGAGATTTGGAAAACTGAAGCAGGAAAGCTTTTCCTTCTTCAATTTCCGTATCTGAGTCTTCAATCCAAGCCACTCTTACATGAGTCATGCCTTAAATATAACACATAGGCAAGTTAATCTATTACAGAAAAGAAATCCTGCAAAACTCTTTAGAATATATATATTCTAAAGAATTATCTAAATAGAATTAATGACTTAAAAAAACTTCTATGATTGCCCTAAATACCTACAATCGAAAAGCCTCTTTGTTTCCTTTTTCTGGATTCAAAGAGGCTTTCAAAATTAAATTATGTACTGCAAGCTAACAAAATGAAAGAAAGTTGTTTATTTTCTATTCAAGCTCAATAGTTGACGGAGGCTTAGAAGTAAAGTCGTAAAGAACTCGATTAACACCTTTAACTTCATTAACGATTCGATCAACGATGGTGGTCAATACATCATAGGGTATCGGATAGGGTTTAGCAGTCATGAAATCATCCGTCTGAACAGCTCTCAAGACAATAGCATAGTCATAGGTTCTGGCATCTCCCATGACACCAACTGATTTCATATTGGACAAAGCCGCAAAATACTGGTTGATGTGTTTATCTAAGCCGGCTTTCTTGATTTCTTCACGGAAGATATAGTCAGCATCCTGAACAATCTTCACCTTTTCAGGTGTGACTTCTCCGATGATTCTAATGCCAAGACCAGGTCCGGGGAATGGCTGACGGTTAACAATCTCAGTCGGTAATCCTAAAAGAGTTCCTACTTCTCGGACTTCATCTTTAAAGAGATAATTAAGTGGTTCTACTAAACCCTTGAACTTAATGTTCTTAGGAAGACCTCCGACATTATGATGAGATTTGATCTTAGCTGAGATGCCTAATCCGGATTCAATTCGGTCAGGATAAATAGTTCCCTGAGCTAAGAATTCAGCGTCCGTGATTTTATTGGATTCATTTTCAAATACTTCTAGAAAGGTTGCACCAATAGCTTTTCTCTTAGCTTCCGGATCAGTGATTCCTTTCAGCTTTTCAAAGAACAAAGCTGAGGCATCTACTGGTATGAAATTTAAATCAAACTTTCCATGAGGACCAAAGGTATCCTCGACCTGTTTAGCTTCATTCTTTCTCATCAAACCATGATTGACAAAGACACAATAAAGGTTCTTGCCAATGGCTTTAGAAACTAAAGCGGCAGTAACAGAGGAATCAACACCTCCTGACAAACCTAGAATGACTTTCTTATCTCCGACTTGCTGCTTGATTTCAGCTATCTTCTGATCAATAAAGGAAGAAGACTTCCAGCTTGCCTTGCAGCGGCAGATATCAATAACGAAGTTTTCAATGATTTTCTGTCCTTCAAGAGTATGTTCGACTTCCGGATGGAATTGAGTAGCATAGATTTTCTTTATTTCATTTTCAAAGGCTGCATTAGGACATACACTGCTTGAAGAGGTGGTAATGAATCCTTCCGGAACTTTAGTAACTCTGTCAGTATGAGACATAAAGACTTCAGTCTCTTTGCTGACCCGGTTCAATAAACGGGATTTGCTTACAATGATTACTTTGGTTTTTCCGTATTCACTAGTCTCGGCATGTTTTACTTCGCCATTCAATTCATAGGCAATTAGCTGAGCACCATAACAGATACCAAGAATCGGTTTTTCTAAAGAAAAGATTTTGGGATCAATATGAGGTGATTCCTGTAAATAAACGCTATTAGGTCCACCGGTAAAGATAATACCTTTAATACTAGGATCGGTTAATTTATCTAAGGATGTCGTATAGGGAATAACTTCGGAATAAACATGACACTGACGGACACGTCTAGCAATCAATTGATTATACTGACCACCGAAATCAATAACGACGATTCTCTCTTCAGCCATGGTTTTTACCTCAAGAAAGGATTATAGCTGAAAAAGTAAAGGAGATAAACCCTAAACTAGAAGATAGCAGACAATAATCAAGCAACAGCCGACATTCTCTCCGGATTGTATGAATCTAATTTTAAGATTGGCAATTCAAAACAGGTTTCCTGGCAATTGCACTAAGAAAAGAGCAGGGTTACTACAGAAAAAGATTTTGAAAAATTTGTTGATAATAAAGAGAAGACCGTAAATCCCCTAGACAAAATAAGCACCTTTTTGTTCCCCCCCTATAATTGAGAACTTGTATAAACTTTGCTTTTGCTGTAATCTATATTTAATAGTAGATGGATATTTAAAATGACTTTTTATGGAAGCAACAATATGTTTCTAACCCTTCATGTCCATAAAGGGTCATACACAAAATATGCTTTCTCAATTAATTAAGAAGAAATAATATGCAAAATCGTTTTGTAGAAAAAATTTTGATGTCGTTGTCAATAATAAGTGTTTTACTTAGCTGTTTATTATTAGCACAGAATTACTCACACTTAATTTCTTCTACTCCTTTACTTATTGCTATAATGGTCATTCTTTTTATTAATATAATAACTAGTATTATTCTTTCGTTTGTTTTTTGGTCACAAATAGAAAAAAATATCTTAATTAATGTTTTGATTTTCTTCTCAACTGCGTGTGCCTCTCCATTTTTTATAATTAATGGTCTAAACGGAGAACTTTCTCAAATAATCTTTGGTTTTATTAAAGGTGTGTTTTTCATCGGCTTAACCACAATTTCATTCTCAAAACTAATTTATGCAATTGTTTTAAACATCAGATACCGAAAGAAAATCAGCTAGACTGTTTTTAAGCTTCTTTTTCCTCTTTGTGTTTGTCTTTAATATGCTATATAATTTGAATATCAACTAACATGAACAAATTGGATATTATCACAGCTGTCAATGATCTTGCTGATCAAGGAAGAATTTCTTTTTTCTTCAATGACAAAGAAGTCACTAATCGTTTTGATGTCAATGGCATTGGGTATGTTGAAGATACCAAGCAGTCATTGATATCTTTTTCGTTATATTCTTTAGTTGCTAATGCTGTCATCTTAAAAGGGCAGGGCAAAGAGAAGTCACAGATTGGTGAAGTCTCTTTTAAAACCTATTTCGACAGTATTGTAAAAAAGGTTCCGGAAGAATATAAAATTCGGATGGAGGATGAGAAGAACAATGCTTTTAGGACACTGAACTCCTTCCTTTATGATTTAGATAAAGTCATGCTTCCGGATTTATTAGCTCGCTTTGCTCCTCTTGTTGTCATCGACTTAGCTAATGATTCCAATAAGATTGATAAGAAGCTTCTCTCTTATTTTGATAAGAACAAGGAAATCATCTTCAATCAAGCTGTTCTCTATACCCGTTCCTTATTCCATGTCTTCTTGATTAGAAGCAATATCGATTCCAGTCAGATCAAACCGGATCTGAATAATCTGACTAATGGTGTTTTCAGTTACGGCAATGCTCTGATCATTCCAACTGAAAAGAACGCTTTTTATTTAGAAGGATATAAAAAAGCCGTTGTTAACGGCTTAAATAAAATCAGTAAGAATTTCTCTTTAGATGGCTTGAATAAGATTGCTTTACTCTACTTAACTAAGGACTTAGTAGCCGAATTCTCTTTCTGAGCTTCTTTCTTTTCTAAGTTTTCCTTAGCAATAGAGAGCATCAGCTTAATACGGTTCTCCTGATTGACTTTAGGAGCACCGGCATCATAATCAACAGCCACAATATTTGAATTGGGGCAGACTTCTCTGACTCTTCTGATCATTCCTTTACCGGAAATATGGTTAGGAAGACAACCGAAAGGCTGAGTGCAGACAATGTTTTCATATCCGGAATGACACAATTCCAGCATCTCACCGGTTAAGAGCCAGCCTTCACCCATCTTATTGCCATAGCCATTGATGCCTTTATCGTAGTCTTTCACTTGCTTATAAGGAGAAGGAACCTCTAAATCAGTATTGTTCTTAATAGCGTCATTGAAGAGATTCTGAATCTTCGTGCAGAATTTGAAAAGAATCTGACAGACAATCTTCTTAAAGAAGTGTCCACCATATAACTTGATATCCTCTAAACGGTTATCGACCTTAAAGAGAATGAAGTTCATCATGCCAGGAAGATTGACTTCACAATCCTGATCACGTAAGAACTTCTCTAAATTGTTATTTCCTAAAGCCGCGTATTTAACGTAAATTTCTCCAACTACACCAACCTTAACACGTTTAATGCCATCACGTTTAACGGCACCAAAGTCTTTAGCGATGGCATTCAAGTTACCGGCCACTATTTTAGTATTGAAGCCGCTCTTATGAAGAATCTGTTCACAAAGGTTTTCAGTCCATTTGTCAACCAGTTTCTGGCAGGATCCTTTTTCGACTTCATAAGGTTCCACCTGGTTCTTTAAAACCATAAGCATATCACCATAAATGACCGCTGATGCTAACTTGCAGATCATTCCTAAAGTGACCTTCAATCCGGAGTTCTTTTCTAGGCCAGAAAGATTCAAAGAAACACAAGGCACATAGTCAAGGCCGGCACGTTTAAGTCCTTTTCGTAATAAGGAAATATAGTTAGAAGCTCTACAGCCTCCGCCCGTCTGAGAAATCATCAAGGCCACATGATGAAGATCATATTTACCGCTCTGAAGAGCATGAATCATCTGACCGCAGGATAGAATGGCCGGATAACACATATCGTTTTGAATATACTTAAGACCTGTCTGAGCAATAGCCGGAGAGGAATCAGTCAGAAGCTCGGCATGATAGCCATAATGATTGAAGACTCTTTGGAGGATGGCAAAATGAATTGGAGCCATCATCGGGAAGAGGATAGTATAGCTCTTCTTCATCTGCTTAGTGAATTTCAATCTGCCGTTTTCGGCATACTCGAATTTTATTGGTTTTTCTTTCTTCATTATTGCTGTTCCTTCTTCTTACGTAATGCTTCCAACAAGGATCTGATTCTAATCTTAACAGCTCCAAGATTAGTGATTTCATCAATCTTGACCTGCGTATAAATCTTACCGTTTCTTTCTAAGATGTCCCTTACTTCATCCGAGGTTACAGCATCAACGCCACAGCCAAAGGAAACAAGCTGAATCAATTCCATATCTTTCTGGGTAACAACGTAGTTAGCAGCCTTATAAAGACGGGAATGATAAGTCCACTGATTAAGAACATGGCTAGGAGCCGGATTCTTTTCCATCTCCGAGATGACATCCTCACTGACAATGGCACAGTTATAGCCTAAGATCAGTTTATCAACATCATGGTTGATTAAATGATCCACATGATAAGGACGACCGGATAAGACAATTATCGTCTTCTTCTCTTTCCGAGCCTCAGTGATGATGTCGTGAGCCTTCATGGCTACCACACTCTGATACTTATGAAGTTCACGGTAAGCCTTCTCACTGGCTTCTCTGACTTCACTAGGTTTCAAATCCGGAATCACCTGTGTTAGCTGATCAAAAATCTTATGAGCAAAATAAGTCTTTTCGGAAATATTGACGTAATCATTGATATAGAGAATATTGTCTTTCTTCAAAGCTTTGACATTATTCTTGATGACTTCTGAGTAATAAGCGACGACGGGACAATTGTAATGGTTATCAGTATTTGATTCTTCAATGTTATAAGACATACAGGGATAGAAAATAGTCTTCACACCCTTACCAATCAGGTTCATAACATGTCCGTGCATTAACTTAGCCGGATAGCAAACCGTGTCGGAAGGAATAGTCATCTGACCAATTCGATATAGTTTGCTAGTTGAATGATCTGATAAAACAACCTGGAATCCTAAGGAAGTAAAGAAAGCCGACCAGAAAGGAGTCAGTTCATAGAAATTGAGTCCCATCGGGAAACCAATCTTTCCACGCTTAAAATTCTTCTGATCTTCAGCTTCATGGTTATAGGATCTTAAAAGTCGGAACTTGAAATCATATAAATCAAGACTGGTATTGCTGGCCTTCTTGGTGATTGGCTTTTCACAGCGGTTGCCACCGATAAAAACTCGTTTATCATCAAAAATTGAGATAGTCAGCTTGCAGTGGTTGTTGCAACCCTGGCAAGTGACGGAATTGACTTTACGTTTGAAGTTCTTTAGCTTCTCTTCGCTCAGCATTCCAGAGATTGGTAAATCCAAAGCTTTAGCGTCTAAGGCGGCCCCATAAGCTCCCATCAATCCAGCAATATTGCTGCGGATGACATTAATATCCAACTCTTTTTCAAAAGCTCTTAAGACAGCATCGTTCAGGAAGGTACCACCCTGAACCACAATTTTCTTACCTAAATCATCCTTGCTGGCACAGCGAATAACTTTATATAAAGCATTCTTAACAACGGAAATAGCAAGACCAGCAGCAATATCGTTGACACTGGCGCCATCCTTTTGAGCCTGTTTGACAGAAGAGTTCATAAAGACAGTGCAACGTGAGCCTAAGTTGACCGGACGTTTAGCAAACAAAGCCATCTTCGCAAAATCAATGATGTTATATCCTAAAGATGAAGCAAAGGTCTGCAAGAAAGATCCGCATCCTGAGGAGCAGGCTTCGTTTAAGAAGATATCATCAATAACGCCATTGCGGATACGGAAGCATTTAATATCCTGTCCGCCGATATCAATGACAAACTCCACATCCGGAAGGAAATGCTTGGCAGCTTCAAAGTGAGCCATGGTTTCTACAATGCCATGGTCAAAAGAGAAAGCATTCTTAGCTAAGTCTTCACCATAGCCTGTAGCCGAAGATCCCGCAATATAAGCTTTAGGATTCTTCTTTGCATAGATATCAAGCAGCATATCCTTTAAGAGAGCAATCGGGTCACCTTGGTTAGAGACATAGTTGGTATAACGGATATTCAAGTCCTTATCGATCAATGCTGATTTCAAAGTCGTTGATCCGGAATCCACACCTAAATACAAAGGTCCGACATAATCCTCTAAAGGAAGAACCGGAACCCGGTCCTTGTTATGGCGAGAGGTGAAGTCATCATATTCTTTCTGATCCTTGAACAAAGGATCAATATAGGAGAAGTTTTCGTTGTTTCGGTAAGTGTTGACTAAATCCATGATGGAATAGATATCAACCGGTTTATCTTTCTTAGCTAATAAGGCAGCCCCAATAGCCACAAAATAAAGTGAGTTCTCAGGTAAGATGCCAGTCACACCTAATGAATCATCAAAGGCGGCTCTTAATTCCGACATAAAGGTCAACGGTCCGCCTAAATACATGACGTCCCCTTCAATCTCACGTCCTTGAGCTAAACCGGCAATGGTCTGATTGACAACGGCATAGAAAATAGATTCAGCAATATCTTCCTTCTTGGCTCCTTGGTTAAGAAGCGGCTGGACATCGCTTTTAGCAAAGACACCACAGCGGGAGGCAATAGTATAGATTCTTTCATGTCCGGAAGCTAAATCATTCATCTTTTCAATCGGAACATTCAATAAAGAAGCCATCTGATCAATGAAAGCACCAGTGCCACCGGCACAGGTTCCGTTCATTCTGACTTCCACTCCGGATGTTAAGAAGAGAATCTTAGCATCTTCGCCACCTAACTCGATAATGCAATCAGTCTTAGGATAATATTTCTTAGTTGTTTCTCTTGTGGCATAGACTTCCTGATAGAACGGGAATTTGCAGCTTTCAGCAATACCCATACCAGCTGAGCCAGAGAAGGCTAAAGGAACTTCCTTCATGCCTTTAAGTGGACCGTTTTCAAGTTCTTTCAAAACGGAAGACAGTTTCTCGGAGATACGGGAAAAATGTCTTTCATAGGAAGAGTAGACCAGCTTATCGTTGTCGTCTAAAACTACGGCTTTAATGGTAGTCGAACCAATATCTATTCCAACTGAATACATGATGTTATTTATTGTCCTTGTGTTCGTCTTTAGTCAAATCAATGACTACACCAGTCGGCTGTTCTTCCGGTTTGTCTTCTTCGGGCTTTGGAGCAGAGGCCTTAGGTGTATTGTCGGCATTTTCAAAAGGAGATGAGAAGGGATTAGCTTCATTAAAGGTGGGACCGGGAACAAAGCAGCCTCTGATAGCTGATTCTTCCCCATGGACATAATGTTTGCTGCAATAAGTCTGATAGATGGAATCTTTCATGGAACTAGGCATTCTTTCTAAGACGATCGGTGAACCTTCTTCGATGATGCAGTATTCGTTGAAGAGACAGAAGTAATCCAGAATGATAGCAAAGAAAATAGAAAGAGCAGGAACGGCTGATACTAATATAGGCAAAAGATAGGCGTTATTAACCTGCAGGAAGGAAAATCCATAAAGCAATAAGCCATAGATAACAGTAAAGGCAACATAGTAAGGCCAATTGTATTTGAAGGTCTTAGCAAGTCTAGTGCCGGTGAATAATCTGCCAAAGCTTCCTTTAGATAAGGATCGAGCCTGACTGGAAGAAATATTCTTATCAATGTCAGGAAGAACAATTGTGCATAGATAATGGTTATCAAGATTGGAATTGATTCCAAAGAAGAGAACAAATCCTACGGGTGCAAAGGCAATCAAGCCAATGACAATCGTCAAGGGACGGCTTAAAGTTCCGCCATAAGCTAAAATAAAGTTAAGTGATTCCTCATAAGTGGTGTTTTGATTATTCACTAAGGTGATTAAATCGTTGTAAGTCGAACTTGCTTCTGGGAAGCAATTGACAATGGAACCAAAGGATAACTGTAATAACAGATAGAACAGCATTATCAGCATCAGTCCCTGAACAATAGAGATAATGACTCCGAAGATTCCACCTTGGGATGAATTGAAGAAAGCTTTGTAGCCATCAGCATAAGTGTAATCCGGTTTACCGATGCCGGAGACATCATAGCAAATTCTCTTTTCAACGGTGTAGAACATTGGAAGAATGAAGTAGATCAAGAAAAGGGAGGCTGAATAAGTACTGATAGCACAAACTAAAAGGACTTGAAGAGCAAGAGTGGGAGGCAGTAAAAGAAGCACATTAATCAATGTCCTTTTATGGAAGATTCTCTTTTGTCTCTCTGCTACTTTTGTATCAAGTTCTTTTGTAGTCATTTTTCCACCTATTTATTTTCTTTATGGTAAAAATAAGAGAGGTATCAGCACACGTTATTATTATATCCTACAACTATCAAAATTAATGGTGTTTTTATTAAACAGTTGGTGTATAACCGGCCTTTTCAATAGCAGCCATAGCCTTCTTGCCGTCTTTGTCGTCTACTGTAACCGTTTTAGCATCTAAGCTGACCGTACCTTTCACTCCAGCTTTCTTTAAGGCATCCTCTAAATGCTTCACACACATCTTGCACATCATATCGTTTACTTTAATAGTCATTTCACTTCTCCTTTGTTTGGATGATATAGTCTCATCCTTAAGCTGTTTATCGTTAAAGTCAGATTCGAGACAATCATCATTACCGCACATAAATACATTGGCAGAATCCCAATTATTGCTAAGGGAATCATTGCCGCATTATAGCAAATTGCCCAGCAAAAGTTTTCAATTATGTTTAGATATGTCTTCTTTGATATTAAGAGAGCGTATTCGACACTCATCAGATTAGGAGAAAGGATGATTCCATCAGCGCTGTTTTTAGCGGCATCACTAGCACCGCTTGGTGCAAAAGAAAGATTGCTGGCTTTCAAGGCTAAAGTATCATTGATGCCATCCCCGATATAACAGATGACACCATTTTCTTTCTTAATTTCTTCTAAGATCTTGGCTTTATCAAGCGGTGAGGCTTCACTATAGATTTGCTTTTCTTCTAATCCTAATTCTTTACCGGTTTTTAAGGCATATTCTTTTCGATCACCGGTCAACATATAGCTTTTAATTCCGTCTTTCTTCAAAGCGGAAATTGTATCCTTACTATCCGGAACAAGAATGTCTTCCAAAGAAAGAATCATTAAAATAGTGGATTGATCGGATAAGAAGACCAGCGTTGAGGAACTGTGTTCATTCATGAATTTCTTCATCTCATCGCTATAAGCTTTACCTAAAACACTTTTTTCACTGCCTAAAACAAAACCGGATGTCATTAAACCCACACCTGGCAGTTCCTTCATATCAAAGATCTTCTGAGCATTAACATAAGGAAGTGAATTGACGATAGCTTTTCCAATAGGATGAATAGTCTTCATTTCTAATCCTTTGATCAAAGGAAGATATCCATCATCACCAATCCGAGAAGTGATTCTCAGCTGTCCTTTGGATAAGGTACCGGTCTTATCAAAAACTACGGCTTTCACTGAGCGGACCTTTTCAAAAGTATCGCCTGTCTTAAACAGAACCCCGTTAGCAAGAGCTAAATCAAAACCAGCCATTGAAGACAGAGGGACCGCTAAACCAAAAGCACAGGGACAGGAGACTGCTAAGACTGAGGCAGCTCTGATAATGGATACTTCAATCGACAAATGGAAACCGTAATAGCAGATAAAGAAAGCCACTACAGAGATAACTAAGATAATCGGAGTAAAGATACTGGCAATCTTATCGGAAAGCTTATTCAGTTTGCCTTTCTTCTGATCAAGAACATGGCTTTCATTGATGATGGAGGAATAAAGAGAGTCCAAAGCAATCTTAGTCACCTGGACCACAAGAGGTCCTGAGACTAGAACCGTTCCACCAAAGACTTCATCATCAAGAGAGACAAACCGGGGACGGCTTTCGCCGGTCAAGGATGATTCATCCAAGTATCCTTGACCCGAGATGACTTTGCCGTCAGTCGGGATGCTTTCGCCAGCTAAGACAATCACTTTATCATCAGCATCCAAATAATCAGGATCAACTTCTTCCGTCTTTTCTTCCTCTACTACCCGTCTAGCCATTGTAGGCTTAGAGACTGTCGCCTTCTTATAATGCTTCAAGGCTCTCTTTTTAATCATTTCAATCAGATAATGGCCACCGGTGATAATAGAAAGAATCATAGTGGTGGAATCAAAGAAAGTCATCTGATAATCAGGATCAGACATACTCATCTCAAAAGGTGAGAAGCCAAACTGCATATTATGAATAAAGCAATACAAGGAAAGGATATAACTTACAAGACTGGAAAAACTGATCAGGAAATCCATTCCTAAGTTTTTGTATCTTAATCCTTTAATAGCTCTGACAAAGAAAGGAATACCTAGAACAAGAATGCTGATGGATGCTGTTACTAACATCGTCACATCATTTCCAAAGGCTTTAAAGAAGGGGTTATTAACTCCCGCTTTATAAATCATAGCAAAGATGGAAACTATAAGAATTGCTAAAGAAAGACCTAAAATAAGATAGCTGAAATCAAATTTCTTTTTTTGATCAATAACTAAGTCATAGCCAGCTCGTTTAACAATTCTTTGTAAGGTTTCTAAACTGATCTGATTTTCATCATAGGTAAAAGAAACCGTGTTATGAGTTAAATCAACTGAAGCCTCAATTCCTTTTTCTAAAAAAGCTTGGCTCACTGCTTTCGAGCAATGTGAGCAATACATTCCCTTCACTGGAAGAGTTAGTCTTTTCATAAGGCTCCTTTCAATGGAAACATCTAAGCGCGGCTTTTCTTTTCCTGTGCCAAGCGTTCTTTAGTCATATCCGAACGTTCTTTAAGCATGCTGACCAGTTTTTCGCTTTTTGAATGATGTATCAAAGGCACTACATCTTTTTCGGCCGTCTTAATCGTCTTCTCCAATTCTTTAGTTGATAAGAACCAGCTGTCCTGATTTTTGATGGCAATGCCTTTTGGTACAATCAGAGAATCGTTGAAGCAGACAACTGAAACAAAGATATGATCTGAATGGTTGACTGACAGCGCTTCTTCAAGAGCAATGACCCGATGAATGTTCTTGCTGACTTCATTAGGAACTTTGTTGATTCGACCTTTGAAGGATTTCAAAAACAAATAAGGATCGGAAAGGTTTCCATAAATACCACCGACAGCATAATAATCATGAATGACGTACACGTATTTATCGGCAAAGAGGATATGATCGATCTTAGTCGGTTCATTGATATCACCAGGCAAGAAGATATTGACATCATTCAATAGCAGTTGATCATTTTCTTCGGCGTAATAATGTAACACATGATAGACTTTCTGACGGTAAAAATGCTTTTCAAAAAAGGCTTTGATCTCATTGAAAAAGATGCCCCAGATCAGGAGCAGAATAACAAGAACGGTTGCAAGTATTATTAAAGCCGGAATCATGGAATCACTCTTTGATACAATCTAATGCCACATCCATCATATTAGTAAAGGAATGAACTCTTTCATCAGTGGTGGTTTCCTGATGAGTGATCATGGAATCGGAGATGGTCAAAATCGCTAATGCCTCTTTATGACATTCAGCGGCTGTCAGATACAAGCCATAAGCTTCCATCTCAACAGCCAGGCAACCCATGTCAGCCCATTTAGACCATTTGCTTTGAGTATCGTTATAGAAGTTATCGGATGAGAAAACCTGTCCCACTCCAAAACGGTATTTTCTTTGCTTGGCGGCATTAACGGCTTCACTTAAGGGATCAAAGCTGGCAATAGCACTTAAAGTCCCAGAGGGCATATCATACTGGCTTGCCCAATTGGAGTTAGTAGAAGCGCCGGAAGCAATAACTAAATCAAAAAGATGTAAGTCCGGAGTAATGCTGCCAGCGGATCCGATTCGAATGATTCGATCAACATGATAAACATGGAATAATTCATATGAATAGATGCCGATAGAAGGAATACCCATGCCTGAGCCCATGACAGAGACCGGTTTGTCTTTGTAGGTGCCAGTAAAAGCCAACATGTTTCTGACTGAATTGACTTGTCTGACATCTTTTAAGTAATTATCAGCAATGAATTTTGCTCTTAAAGGATCTCCAGGCATCAAGACAGTTCTAGCAAAATCGTCTTCTTTAGCGTCATTATGGGGTGTTGACATCGTATGTTCCTCCTTATCCGTAAGTGTCTTTATTGTAACATATAACGCCATATCTAAGCCAAAATAAAAGGATGCCTGACAGAACCAGTCAGGCATCCTATAAAAACATTATTATGCGACTGTAGGAAGGGTAATGGCAGCTATAGTTCCATATTCAGAGAAGGCGTAAGACTTAGCGTCAATTGTCATAGCAGTAACCTGGGCATCTGAATTATAAGTAAGAGTATAATTGGTCCCAATAGTTACAGTAGTTAAGTCAGAGCTAACAGTATAAGCAGTTGAATTGTACTTATCAATTCCGGGGAATCCGTACAAGGTATTCATAAGATAGGCATATAAAGACGAATAAATAGTGTAATTAACCTGTTTCTTAGTCCAAGTGGTTCCACTATCAGCTGTCGTATAGGAGAAAACATATTTGTTGGTATTGGTGGAAGATTTAGGCAATTCAAGACTTAAGTATTGAGTAGCCACACCCGTTGAATCATAGACACAGGCAATATTATCAGAGATGGTAAGATAACTGCCATCAGCTAAAGTGCATTTGAAGTTACCGGTAGTCAACCATTTAGTGCCTTTAGCAAATAAGGAAGTGGATTTGATATTGCTGACAATCCCATTATTAAGATAAGTGGTTCCGATGCTCTTGATAGTGCACTTGATCACATACTTTATTCCATAGGCGTAGGCAGTAACACTGAAATCGTTGACTTTACCATTTTTAATTCCAACAGTTAAATCAGTCATATTATTAGATTCAAAAGTGGAATAGTAAGATGATCCTAAGAAGGTAAAGCACTTATAAAGATTGCTGTTAAGGAAATAGCGGCTATCTGAAATAGAGTAATAGGTTTCACCGTTTTCTTCACTGGACTTGGTAAAGAGTTTGCTTGATAAGCTAGATAATGATCCAAGAGCACTGGTTCCAACTGTAGTGCTAGAGAAGACAGCCTCATAGTCTGTATCCTCAGGATAAGAGGCAATAAGCCACCCGGCCGCCGACTTAGCATAAGCTAAATCACAGTAACCGCTTGCGTCCAGCCAATATCCCTTGTTCATGGAAGTGTAGATCATGTTCTGAGACTGAATGTACTTAGACGTAATCGGTTTGAGAAAAGGCTCATCAGTGTCAGCAGTGATGGTGCTAGAAATCGTAAAGTCACTGTCAGCCAAAGCAGAATCAGTAGCTGCAAAAGCTGAATCAAGTTCAGCTTTGGTGGTTAACTGACTCACATCCGGTCCTTGATAGGCTTCTTCCATCTCAGAAGCAAAAACAACCGAATAGTTATAAGTATACCCATAGTAAGAATCAATAACTGAAGTCGTGAAGCCAGTCAATGACTGAGTGGCACTATCATAGGTGAAAACAATATCCTAAAAAGTACAGTTATCCGAATTAAAGTTAGCGCCAGTATCGAAAGCCAACATGAAACTGGCATTGTCATACAGGTCATATAAAGTAGCCGTCTGGTTCGTCTCATCAACATAGAAATCGCCTGAGGTTACTAATCCGAAAGCATAATCAACGGTAGAGAAAGAATAGAAATCAGTACTAGACACCGCATAAGTGATGTTTCCTTCCACATCTAAATAAGGGGTCGCAGCCAAAGAATCATAAGTTACATCCGAGATAGTTGCCTTCATAGGGAAGTAAATTATTGATTGGGCACCAATCAAACCGCCATCCTTATTTCCGAATTTCTGAAGAGAATAATAGTCCGGAGACTGAGTTCTCTTCAAATAATCGGTTTCCTCAATTTCATCACCTTGAAGTATTTCCTTAGTTTCATTGAAAGTAACACCTTTTTGAGCCTTGGCCCAGGCTTTAGTAAAGTTCTTAACTGAATTAGTGCTTTCTTCAGAAGAGGAAGAGGAAGAGGAAGAGGAAGACGAAGAAGAAATAGCTTCTGAAGAAGTGGCAGCCGAGGAACTAGAAGAGGAGACAGGGGTAGAAGAAACGGTATTGTTTCCGCAGGCGGCTAAAAGAACTAAGGATAATAATGATCCGGCAAATTTAAAAGATTTTTTCATTTTATGTTTCCTCCATTAGTCAGCATCAGCAAAAGTGATTGCTGTACCATTGAAAACAGCATAACTGGAAGATAGGAAATTCATGTTGTTGTCATTATTGACATAAGTAATGGCATCCGTCTTAGCGAAAGAGACACTATGCTGATAGAAGCTGGAAGAAATCTCAATCGATTCTGAATCTTTATAATAGGTATAGCTGAAGAAGGACTGAATTGCGCCTTGCCCATTCTTGACTGTCACAAAGCCATAACCATCAAAGGTGTAATTTACAGCATAGCAAGTATACTGTTTGTCATTGTAGTAGAAGGAAGAGGATGATCCAGTGGTATTAGTGACCATGGTCTTTTTATCCTCTTCAAGAATCTCGACTGCAATCTTCGAAGAAACATTGATAACAAAGATATATTTCTGAACATAATTACTACTGGAATCATAGACAAGAATTCGATTATCATTTCCAATGACATAGTTGTAGTTCTTGCCATCGACGCTGATGCCACCAAACCCATCAATCACAATGCTGATGTTGTCATCGGTAGTATAACTACCTAATAAGGCATCTGATCCAAGAGCGACTTTCTTGGAACCATATAGGTAAGAATAGTAACGGAAAATTGCAACCTAATTGCCGTCAGTATCGGAAACGGTATATAAGCTCTTGGTATTATCAGAAGCAATATCCGGAAGAGAAGAAGCATCCGCTTCCTTAGTAGCTGTCACCTTTCCGTAGTAAGAAAGTCCCATATAATACTGAGTAACAGTACTACCATTAGTATCAGTTAAAAGGATTGCCTGATTAGAATAAGTGAAAATATAGGAAACCATACCTGTAACCGTGCTGACAGCCTGAGTAGCAGGATCAGCAATCTTGCAAGCCACTAAGTAATAATCAGCATCACTAGTGAACTGCATAACACCAAAGATAGCTCCATCCTTATAGGAAAGATTAAGATTGTATAATTTTACACCAGCTTTCCAAGAAAAATAATATTTGTCATCCAGAGAAACAAGATAGGAAGTATTATATACAGAGGTATTAGCATTCAAGTAGACGGTGACAACACCGGTTTCCGCAATGACAATACGATACTTGTTGCCATTGGCATTTGATAAGAAACCATAATGGGTTCCAACAATTTCGTTGTTAACATAAGGTGAAGCAATGACGTTAATGAAAGAGTGGAAATAGTAAGTCGATGTTCCAACTGTGTAAGCCGCATTTATTGGATAAACACCTACAGAATTAATATTATCGCCACCAGTGATAACTAGCTTTGAAACATCAAGAGCGACAACATTGCCGTCATCATCTTTAACTTTACCGGAGAATAACGATCTAAGATATTCCTCAGTAATAGGTGATGTTTCAGTGCTAGCAACCTGACTTGCTGAAAGGGTAACTGTAGTTCCTTTGACCGAACAGTCACCCTTTAATCCAACATAATAAGCTTCATAACCGGCTGAATAGTTTAGATAGTTGGAATCTACTACGGTCACATTATTGTCATTGTTAGTGGATTTCACAGTTATATAATAATCTTCAGTTGCAGAGGTTGATTTAGTGAAATTGACCGTGTAGGTACCATCAGTGTTTTCGGTTATTTTGCCTAGCTGCCCTAATGAAAACAAAGAGGAATTGAATTTCTTGACAAAAGCATAGCCCCAGCCAACTGAAATGTGATATCCCGTTCCTGCGGTCATCTCAGCACAAGTCGAAAGATAATCACCGTTAATTCCGGTAGTATCGTCCATTGATTCAAGGGTATATGTTTTATCTAAAATATTAAGAGTGAGTTTCTTTAAGGTAACAGCATAAAGTTTATCGCTGTTGACAACAGTATCACAGACAAGCAGGACGGCTTGATTATCATCATAGGAAATCACAAAAGAATTACTGGCTGCTGAAATTCCCATATCCAAAATGCCGGTAACCTTAGCAGTTACGGTATAACGATCATAGTTAAGACTGGCACAGGTGACTTTCACGCTTTTAGTAGAATCGGTGCTGTCAGTATAGGTGACACCGGTTCGGGAACCTAAATCAGCCATCTTTGCCATATCAGTAGCAGCCTGAGCAGTCTCACTTAAGAAAGCGGAATGAGAGACAGCTGTAATTGCATTATTGACAACAGTCAAAGAAAGAGTAAAGGTGCCAACACCTTTAATCACCAAAGACCCGGTCTTTGCAGTCATATTAAAGTTAATTTCAGCATCTTCGCTTTGATAGAAGCCATAATAGGAGTGATAAGTATAGCTACAGCTATTGCATAAAACCCAATAGCTGGTAGTTCCGCCTTTACTGACCTCAATAATATCAGTGGACATATTGCCAGCGTATTTAGCATCCAGATAGATATTGTCGACAGTATAGTCACTGTCTTTGACATATATATAGACGTTCTTATAATAAATATCAGAAGCCACTTTGGTGGTCTTGACGTAATCATAGACATAGACTAGACAGCCATCATACACATCAGGATGAATCTCAGAAGTATAAACCTCGTTGACAGTTTCAATTGTGCATTCACCATCGGAATCAAAGCCCATATAGCCATTAGTTTTAACACTAACAGCAGTAGCTGAAGTCTTTCAAGTCATTTCAACACTGCCATCACCGGAAATAGTAAAAGAGGAGGAATAGGTTCCGGAATTCAAAGACTGATAAGTGTAGTTGCCAAAGAAGGAAGAATTCAAAACAGTGACAACAATTGTTGTTTCGACGCCCTTGTAACTGCCTTTGACATTGTAAGCACCAGGCTTAGTAATATCAAAATCGCCTTGATCAACAGTTATTTCAGTGGAAGAGACTTCCTTATCGCCTTCAGTGACCTTAAACAAAGAAGTTAAATCATAATCGCCATCTTTCACAAACCAATTATCAGTAGTAGAAGTTGACACAACATGAACATTGGAAATGATCCTGATATAGGAGGAAACGGTCACATCACCAGTATTAGTAGTGGCAGTAGCCTTTACTTCATAGATGCCAGGAGTGTCAAATTTGACAGCCGAATAATCAAAGGTCGCATAAACGACATTGTTCTTGCTATCATTTTCATTCTTCGAAGAATCTTTGAGTATGGTATAGACAGAGTTAGAAACAGCTATGTTATAAAGCAAAGTGAAATCAAAGGCTGAGCCAACCATAGTGCCTTGTTCAAGAACATACGGATCATCTTCCGTATAGGAAGAAGCTAAAATTTCCGCATGATCAACGACCTTGACAGTGATGGAAGAGGAAAAAGTCTTTCCAGCCACCGGCACATTCAAAGTAACGGGGTAAGAGCCGTAATCATTGCTGACATTACCTTCTAGCCAACTAGGCTGAACTTCAACATCTTGATCATCAATTTTGACAGCAAAGCAATTCACGACATTCTCAAGAGTAACTTCAGTATTAGTAAGATTATTGCTGATGCTTGTAAAAGAAGGGGTCTTTCCATAAGGAAGAGTGATTTCTACCTTAGCAATAACAACCACATTAGCATGAGCTGTCAAATTAACCTCATCAACAGTGGTGGCAAAAGAAAGAGGATAAGTGCCTTCAACTTGGGTGTTGACAGTTCCCGTAACCATCTCGGCAGTGACCTTTTGAGTAACATTACCGATTGTGATCGTAAAGAAGCTAGTGGGGTCGACTTCATCACCCCAGGTCACTTCAAGATCATCGGCAACCGTTACTTTTGGAGTGGCATCAACTGAAGTACTTGAAGTATCTTCAGAGGAGCTGCTAGCTAACTCACTTGAGGAAGCCGCAGAAGAGGAGGAATCAGAGGAAGTGCCAGTCGATGACTGATTGCCACAGCCTGACAAAGCCATTGTACCGGAAACTAGCAAAGCCAAAACAGACACATACGGACGATTCTTAATTCGCTTTTTCATAAATAAATACCTCGGTGCAGAATAATTAAATTATACCGAGTTATGCCACTTTAGCGCACTAAATTATAGAAACTGAAAACAATGCCGTTTTTGCTTTTATTCGAATTTTTCGGGGTCTAATCAAAACTGTCAATTTTTGAAAGCCCTTTTATAGCACTAACTATTTAAAAGAGGCTTTTTGTTTTCAAGGTTACATTAAAATAGCCAGGACTTGATCCTGGCTATTGGTTTTACGAAACTATCTGATTACGGAAGATTTTCTCAAATTCATCTGTCTTAACGTTATCAAGCATTCCGCCATGGGCGATTGATATTCGACCGGTTTCCTCAGAGACGATGATTGTAATACTGTCAGTGATCTCGGAAATGCCTAAGGCAGCTCTATGTCTAGCACCGAACTTACCGACCACCGCTTTAGTTGACGGTGGATAATAGACAGCAGCTGCAACAATCGTATCGTTTTTAACAATGATGGCTCCGTCGTGGAGACGCGTACCTTCATAGAAGATGGTCTCAACTAACTCGGGAGTGAAAGGACAGTTAATAATAGTTCCGCTCTTCATGAAGTCATTGAGAGGTGTGCTTCTTTCAAAAGTGATTAGAGCACCTACTTTATTTGCACTCAGCCAGTTAACGGCAGTGCAAACATTCTCAATCAGTTTTTCTTTATCGAAAGTGTTTTGAGCATTGCTTTTGAAGGCCTTTCCGGCTTTCAATGGTTTGGCCACATACTTTCTAAGAATACCGGAATTGACGAAAACAAAAATAATGGACCCACCTATTAGAAGACCTAAAGAAGTAAAAGTTAATCCTTCTAAACCAAAGCAGAACGAAGTAATAAACATCGCATCAAGAACACCATAGAAGATCCAAATGATTGCCCGATTAATCTTAATTGCAATAAAAACAGTGATAGCCACTAAAAATACCGATGACAAAATTAAGTCAATCAAATAGTTAGAATTTGAGAAGTCCGGTATGGTCTCACCAAGATTAGCTAAGAAATTCATAGACGATATTAATTATTAACTATAATGTCCTTTGTAACTAGTATAACTATCCAACGAAAACAAAGAAAGCATTTTTAGAAAATTAGTCTACTTTTTTTACTTAGAAGCCAATGATTCAACGATTTCAGATGCAACATCATCAAGTTTCTTCAAAGTCTCTTCATTCAGAGCTGAAGTAATTGTGATTTCAGTCGGAGTATAGCAATAAGAATGTCCAGTAGCTAATTTAGCTTTAATCAAATTCAAAGCCTGAGGCACCCAGCTACCATTTTGAATCAAGGTAAAGGTTCTCTTTTGAAGTCCCATTCTCAGGAAATCAGTTATGAATTCATCAATCGCGGGATAAATAGTGGCATTATAAGTCGGAGACATAATGACAATATTGGAGACCCGGAAAGCTTCTCCTACCAATACAGAAGAAGGAGTCTTAGAAGCATCATAAACTTCAATTCCTTTAACACCTTTTTCCGATAATTTGTTTGCTAAGATATCAGCAGCTGTCTCAGTATCGCCATACATTGATCCATAAACAATTATGACGCCTTTATCCTCAGGCGTATAAGTCGACCATTTTTGATATTTGTCTAAAATGAAACTAATATCTTTGCTAATACGGAATACAGGGCCATGTAGAGGTAGAAGCATCTTAATTGGCAAAGAAAGAAGTTTCTTAAATGCCATCTGAACCTGTAAACCATATTTGCCAACGATATTGCAATAGTAGCGTCTTGATTCTGCTAAATATTCTTTTTCATAATCACTCTGATCAGCAAACAGATTTCCGTTCAAGGCACCAAAGGTTCCAAAAGCATCAGCTGTAAATAGCCAGCCACTTGTAGTATCAAAGGACATCATGACTTCCGGCCAATGAACCATCGGTGTAAGATAAAAATGAAGCTGATGTTTTCCAAGAGAAAGAACATCCCCTTCTTTGACAACTATCTTTTTATCTTCAATATTTAATTCTGGGAAAAAATTATGAATAAAGCCAAAAGTCTTTAGATTACCAACAACCTTAGTCTCCGGATGACGTAGAAGAACCTGGGTCAAATTGTAGGCATGATCAGGCTCCATATGATGAACAACAAGGTAATCAAGCTTTCGACCGTTTAAAACATATTCTACATTATCTAAGAAAGTGCGAGTCAAAGAAGTATCGATAGTATCCATTAGACAGGTCTTTTCATCAAGAAGCAAATATGAATTATAAGAGACACCTTTTTCTAAAGGAAGCAGGTTCTCAAACAAATCCAGTCTTCTATCAGAACCGCCCACATAGAATAATCCATCTCCTATTTCTCTTGTACAATGCATAATTAATCCTCCGCTTAAATTATACTTATAAAATACCGAAAGAGTAAAACAAATGCTTACTTTTTACTTATACCTAAAAAGTCATAAACTTCCTTAGGAATCTCAGTGAAGTCATTGATGACACAATTGACTTCCTTCATCTTCTTGAAAGCAGTTGTTCTTTCTGGCTTTTCAACTGCAACTACTAAACCGGCTTTAGCGTTATAAGCACTTTGCACACCTGACAGGGCATCTTCAAAAACAATGGCATCCGTAGAGGAAATGTTCAAAGCCTTAAAAGCCCGAGAGTAAATCATTCCATTAGGTTTGCCTTTAGTCAGGGTCCCATCATCATAGATAATGTGATTTAAAGGGAACCACTTTTCTAAATGAAAGGTCTTCAGATACCAATCAACATTGGGTTTCATACTGGCAGTTGCGATTGCGATAGGAACATTGTTGCTGACTAAGTAATCCAAGAAGTTTTCTAATCCCTTTACGAGATGAAGGTTCTTTGGATCTTCTTCGCAAAGTTTCTGATAGTAGTGTTCTTTCCTAGTAGCAAATTCAGCCACTTCTTTTTTAGAAAATACTTTTCCGCTTAGGTAAGTGAGAATGAAGTTATTGCTTCTACCATGAATGTTGACTGTAAAGTCTTCATCCTTAAGATCAACATTGAACTCTTTCTTAGCAAACTCCTTCCAAGAAACAATGTGTTTGTCTTCATCAAAGAACATTGTCCCGTTAAAATCAAAGACACAAGCTTTACTCATAGGTAACTCTCCTTTATCCAGTTTTGCTTTCGGAAAGCAATTATCGTAAGTCTTCTTCAGATCTTCATAAGTGACATGCGTGTAGATAGCAGTAGTATTGATGCTCTCATGGCCTAACAGCTCCTGAATTACTCTTAAGTCTGTTCCGTTATTAAGCAATTCGGTAGCAAAGGAATGTCTTAACATATGGGGATGAACTTTTAAAGAGAATCCGGATTTAAGAGCCGCTTCTTTGACAAGGTATTCTAAGCCTCTTTCAGACAGAGGATGCCCTAGTGAGTTTAAAAAGAGGGAAGAATCATCTTTTTGATCAGCAATCAGCTGCGGTCTTAAGTCTTTTAAATACTCCAAGACGGCGTTTTTTGCAGTGTTAGAGAAAGGAATGATTCTTTCTTTTGAACCTTTGCCAAAGACTTTGACTAGTCTTTTATCAAAGTCCAGATCAGAGATTTTTAGTGAGATCACCTCACTGGCTCGCAGTCCGGAGGCAAACATCAGTTCCAGGACAGCTTGATCTCTTTTAGCTAAAGCATCAGTTCTTTTCAGATTAGAGTCAAGGAAGTCACTGACCTCTTCAAAAGAAAGGAATTCCGGAAGTTTCTTGTCTTTCTTAGGTGAAGACACGGTTTCAAAGGGATTCCCTTGATAGCCTTTGTAACGATAAAGATACTGATAGAACTTCCGTAAAGCAGACAGTTCTCTTTTGATGGAGGTATGAGAAATACCACTGACATTCTGATTCAAAAGAAACAGACGGATGACTTCTTTATCGACTTCATCTTTCTTTTTCTTGGTCTCTATGAGAAACAACAGAAAAGCGGCTATATCTTCGCCATAGCTTTTCTTCGTCTTGGAGGAATAGCCTAAAACATTGGTAAGATAATTCAGGAAATCATTCAAGTCCTGATCAGAGACCGTTTCGATACGATTTTTAGGTTCCGTGTTTTTCATCAATTGATTATAAGCTAAAATCCATTTTTGAATGAGATAAAGAATAACTAACTAAAAAAACCGCAGCTTTTGACTGCGGTTTAAGGCTTTTACTTAGCTTTCTTCTTACTAGTCTTCTCTTGGCCAGGCTCCGGTTTGATGTAATGGCACTTAGGATAGTTAGAGCAGCCGATGAATTTCTTGCCCCAGCGGCTGGTCTTTTCGATTAGATGACCAGTATGGCAAGACGGACACAGAGGAGCATCCGGAGGTATGACTAAAGGTTTCTTCTCAGTGGATATCTCTTTTCCGTCCAAAGATTCCATATAAGTGCACTTAGGGTAGTTGGAGCAGCCGATAAATTCACCACGACGGCCATGTCTCTTAACAAGAGGAGCACCGCACTTCGGGCAGACCTTGCCAGCAACGACATCCGGCTTAGGTTTCTCAATATAATCACACTTAGGATAGTTAGAGCAGCCAACGAAGTCACCGAAGCGGCCATGTCTGATAACAAGCGGGGCACCGCACTTCGGGCAGTTTCTTCCCACTTCCTTAGGAGCAATCTTGTCCATCTTCGAATCGGCATCGTTGAAATAGTTCTGGAATTCTTCCCAGAAGCTCTTCAAGAGACCTAACTTATCAGTCTTGCCATCGGCAATACTATCAAGATCGTTCTCCATCTTAGCCGTATAGGAAACATCCATATACTTCGGGAAATATTCTTCCAGTTTATCAGCGGTAAGGGATCCTTGTTCAGTCGGAACTAAAGAGCCTTTCTGATTTTCAACATAGTCTCGGTCAATCAAGGTGGTGACAGTAGGAGAATAGGTGGAAGGACGTCCGATGCCGTTTTCCTGCATCAGCTTAACGACCTTACCTTCATTGTATCTAGCCGGAGCCTTA